>NZ_BCPP01000244.1:0-7813 GCF_016586125.1 Burkholderia sp. E168m23 | reverse complement strand
TGAGGACGCCGTGAACAGCGGCATCGACAAGGTGGCCGAAGCGTTCGGCTCGGTCGACATCCTCGTGTCGAACGCCGGCATCCAGATCGTCAACCCGATCGAGAACTATTCATTCGCCGACTGGAAGAAGATGCAGGCGATCCACGTGGACGGCGCATTCCTGACGACGAAGGCCGCGCTCAAGCACATGTACAAGGACGATCGCGGCGGCGTCGTGATCTACATGGGTTCGGTGCACTCGCACGAAGCGTCGCCGCTGAAGTCGGCGTACGTGACGGCCAAGCATGGTCTGCTGGGCCTCGCCCGCGTGCTGGCGAAGGAAGGCGCGAAGCACAACGTGCGCTCGCACGTCGTGTGTCCGGGCTTCGTGCGCACGCCGCTGGTCGACAAGCAGATTCCGGAGCAGGCGAAGGAGCTCGGCATCAGCGAAGAGGAAGTGATCAAGAAGGTGATGCTCGGCAACACCGTCGACGGCGTGTTCACGACGGTGCAGGACGTCGCGCAGACGGTGCTGTTCCTGTCGGCGTTCCCGAGCGCCGCGCTCACGGGCCAGTCGGTGGTCGTCAGCCACGGCTGGTTCATGCAGTAACGCGGGTGCGGGCGGTGTCGCCGCCCACCGCGCTGGACTGGACGGCACAAAAAAACGCGCTCCGTGGAGCGCGTTTTTCATGTCGGCAGGGCGGGGCCGGTGACGGCTGCCGCCCGGCACGGCTTTACTTCAGGACCGCTGCGACCGCATTGGCGACCGCGTCCAGGTTGCGCGTGTTCAGCGCGGCGACGCAGATCCGGCCCGTGCCGACCGCATAGATGCCGAACTCGTCGCGCAGGCGATCGACTTGTGCCGAGGTCAGGCCCGAATACGAGAACATCCCGCGCTGCGCGTTGATGAAGCTGAAATCGCGATCGACGCCGCTTGCCTTCAGGCGCTCGACGAGACCATTGCGCATCGCGCGGATGCGATCGCGCATTTCGCCGAGTTCCTGCACCCACGAAGCGTGCAGTTCCGGCGATGCGAGCACGGCTGCGACCACCGCGCCGCCGTGGGTCGGCGGGTTCGAGTAGTTCGTGCGGATCACGCGCTTCAGTTGCGACAGCACGCGCGTGGCTTCTTCCTTGCTCGACGTGATGATCGACAGCGCACCGACGCGCTCGCCGTACAGCGAGAACGACTTCGAGAACGACGACGACACGAACGCGTTCAGGTCGGCCGCGGCAAACAGGCGCACGGCAGCGGCATCGGCTTCGATGTTCTCGCCGAAGCCCTGGTAGGCCATGTCGAGGAACGGCACGAGGTTGCGCGCCTTCACGACGTCGACGACCTGTTGCCATTGCGCTTCGGTGAGGTCCACGCCGGTCGGGTTGTGGCAGCACGCGTGCAGCACGACGACCGTGCCGGCCGCGTAGCCGTTCAGCGCCGACAGCATGCCCTCGAAGTTCACGCCGTTCGTGGCCGCATCGTAATACGGGTACGCGACGACTTCGAAGCCGGCCGCTTCGAACAGCGCGCGGTGGTTTTCCCAGCTGGGATCGCTGATCGCGACCTTCACGTTCGGATTCAGGGTGCGCAGGAAATCGGCGCCGATCTTCAGCGCGCCCGTGCCGCCCAGTGCCTGGGCCGTGACCACGCGGCCCGCCGCGATCAGCGGCGAGTCGTTGCCGAGCAGCAGCTTCTGCACGGCCGCATCGTAGGCGGCGATCCCGTCGATCGGCAGGTAGCCGCGCGGCAGGCCGGCCTCGACACGTGCCTTCTCCGCGTCGCGCACCGCGCGCAGCAGCGGAATCTTGCCGTCTTCGTTCGTGTACACACCGACGCCGAGGTTGACCTTGGTCGGACGCGCATCGGCGTTGAAGGCTTCGTTCAGGCCCAGGATCGGGTCGCGGGGAGCAAGCTGGACAGCGGAGAAGAGCGACATGATGATTCGGCAGTAGTGAAAAGAGGGTCAGGCTTTCAGCCGGCGGGGCGGGCGCAGTGGACCGCGCCCACGGCGCGACGCCGGGAAGCGCAGCAGCCTGACATTGTAGCGAATTCGTGGGGGCAGGGGCGGTGATTCCGTCGCGATTCGGGCGGCGAATCGCGATTCGGGGCGGCCGTCCCGCGTCAGGAGCCGACAGCAGTTCGCGCGGCCGCGAAGCGCTAGAATGCTTTCTTTGCCCTTGCTCCGGCCGCATTCCATGTCCGAACATCATGCCGAAGTCGGCGACGCGCTCGACGAATCCAAATTCGTCACTTTCGAAGGGTCGCCGTTCCAGCTTTACCAGCCCTATCCGCCCGCGGGCGACCAGCCGACCGCGATCGACACGCTCGTCGAAGGCGTCGGCGACGGCCTTGCCTTCCAGACGCTGCTCGGCGTAACCGGTTCGGGCAAGACCTTCACGATGGCCAACACGATCGCGCGGCTCGGCCGCCCGGCGATCGTGTTCGCGCCGAACAAGACGCTCGCGGCCCAGCTTTACGCGGAGTTTCGCGAGTTCTTCCCGCGCAACGCGGTCGAGTATTTCGTGTCGTACTACGACTACTACCAGCCTGAGGCCTACGTGCCGCAGCGTGACCTGTTCATCGAGAAGGATTCGTCGATCAACGAGCACATCGAGCAGATGCGGCTGTCGGCGACGAAGAGCCTGATGGAGCGTCGCGACGTGGTGATCGTCGCGACGGTGTCGGCGATCTACGGTATCGGCAATCCGTCCGAATACCACCAGATGATCCTGACGCTGCGCGCCGGCGACAAGCTCGGCCAGCGCGACGTGATCGCGCGATTGATCGCGATGCAATACACGCGCAACGAGCAGGATTTCCAGCGCGGCACGTTCCGCGTGCGCGGCGACACGATCGACATCTTTCCGGCCGAACACGCGGAAATGGCCGTGCGCGTCGAGCTGTTCGACGACGAAGTCGAGACGCTGCAGCTGTTCGACCCGCTGACCGGGCGCGTGCGGCAGAAGATTCCGCGCTTCACCGTGTACCCGTCGTCGCACTACGTGACGCCGCGCGACACCGTGATGCGCGCGGTCGAGACGATCAAGGACGAACTGCGCGAACGGCTCGAGTTCTTCCATCGCGACGGCAAGCTCGTCGAGGCGCAGCGCCTCGAGCAGCGCACGCGCTTCGATCTCGAAATGCTGCAGGAGCTCGGCTTTTGCAAGGGCATCGAGAACTATTCGCGGCATTTCTCGGGCGCGGCGCCCGGCGATCCGCCGCCGACACTCGTCGACTACCTGCCGCCCGACGCGCTGATGCTGCTCGACGAATCGCACGTGCTGATCGGCCAGCTGAACGGCATGTACAACGGCGACCGCGCGCGCAAGGAAAACCTCGTCAATTACGGGTTCCGCCTGCCGTCGGCGCTCGACAACCGGCCGCTGAAGTTCCCCGAGTTCGAGCGCAAGATGCGCCAGGTCGTGTTCGTGTCGGCCACGCCGGCCGACTACGAGAAGCGCGTGACGGGGCAGATCGCCGAGCAGGTCGTGCGGCCGACCGGCCTCGTCGATCCGGAAATCGAAGTGCGCCCGGCGAGCTCGCAGGTCGACGACGTGCTGACCGAGATCAACGCGCGCGTGAAGGCCGGCGAGCGCGTGCTGATCACCGTGCTGACGAAGCGCATGGCCGAACAGCTGACCGAATTCCTGGCCGATCATGGCGTCAAGGTGCGTTACCTGCACAGCGACATCGATACGGTCGAGCGCGTCGAGATCATCCGCGACCTGCGGCTCGGCACGTTCGACGTGCTGGTCGGGATCAACCTGCTGCGCGAGGGCCTCGACATTCCCGAAGTGTCGCTCGTCGCGATCCTCGACGCGGACAAGGAAGGCTTCCTGCGCGCCGAGCGCTCGCTGATCCAGACGATCGGCCGCGCCGCGCGGAACGTGAACGGCAAGGCGATCCTCTACGCGGACAACATGACCGAGTCGATGAAGCGCGCGATCGGCGAAACCGAGCGGCGCCGCGCGAAGCAGATCGCCTACAACGAAAAGATGGGCATTACGCCGCGCGGCGTCGTGAAGCGCATCAAGGACATCATCGACGGCGTCTACAACGCCGACGACGCGCGTGCGGAGCTGAAGGAGGCGCAACAGCGCGCGAAATTCGAGGACATGTCGGAAAAACAGCTCGCGAAGGAAATCAAGCGTCTCGAGAAGCAAATGGCCGACTACGCGAAGAACCTCGAATTCGAGAAGGCCGCCGCGACCCGCGACCAGCTTGCCGTGCTGCGCGAACGCGTGTTCGGCGCGAACGTCGGCGACCACATCAGCGGCGGTCGGTAACTCTTTCCAAGCGTCACCGAATCTTTTGGTAAAGCGCCTGTAAGCCTTGTCGGATCAGGGGTTTACGGCGCTCTCCGTTTGTTCCGAAACAGGTTCGGTGCTAAACTCCACATGTATTGAGAATAGTTCGCATTAACGTTCTTCGTCGCGTTAGTGTTTCCAGCGAGCGGCCCCGGCGGCGGCTCGCATGTCGTCAAGATAGTCAGACAAATAACAAGGAGTGTCCATGTTGGGTTCTTCGTTCATCCGCACGACGGTTGCGGTAGCGGCGGCGCTTGCCGCGATGTCGGCCTCGGCTGCCGAGTATCCGATCGGCAAGCAGCAGATCCAGGGCGGCATGGAAATCGGCGCGGTGTATCTGCAGCCGATCACGATGGACCCGGAAGGCATGATGCGTAAGGCGTCGGATTCCGACATTCACCTCGAGGCCGACATCCATGCGGTCAAGAACAACCCGACCGGTTTCGCGGAAGGCGACTGGATGCCGTACCTGCAGGTCACGTACAAGCTGACGAAGCAGGGCGACACGAAGTGGAAGGCCGAAGGCGACCTGATGGGCATGGTCGCGAGCGACGGCCCGCACTACGGCGACAACGTGAAGCTCGCCGGCCCGGGCAAGTATCACCTGACGATGGTCGTCAAGCCGCCGATGCAGTCGGGTCACATGGCGTTCGGTCGCCACGTCGACAAGGAAACGGGCGTGGGTCCGTGGTTCAAGCCCATCACGCTCGAGTACGACTTCCCGTTCGCCGGTATCGGCAAGAAGGGCGGTTACTGATCGGTGGCATCACGAACGGCGCGCTTCGGCGCGCCGTCGGCGTAGAGAACCCAGAATGAAAATTCCCCAGAAAATCGTTGCCGCGGCCGCTGCGCTGTGGCTTGCCGGCGCGGCGCATGCAGCCGATCTGCCGACGTTCAAGCTCGAGATGACGGATGGCAAGCTGAATCCTGCCCGCATCGAAGTGCCGGCTGGCCAGCGTTTCAAGATCGAGATCCGGAACACCGGCAAGGGCGCCGCCGAATTCGAGAGCGTGCAGTTGCGCAAGGAGAAGGTGCTCGCGCCGGGCGCCGATTCGTTCGTGGTCGTCGCCCCGCTGTCGCCGGGCGAATACAAGTTTTTCGACGATTTCCACCAGCAGGCACAGGGCGTGATCGTCGCGAAGTAACGCGTTTTATCTGCGCGCGGGCGCACCAGTCCCTTGCGCCGCGCGTCAGGAGGTATCGATGGGTCAGATCTTGTTCATCGTCTGGCGGGAGAGCGTCGAAGCGCTGCTCGTCGTCGGCATTCTCTATGCATGGCTGAAAAACGGCGACGACGACGCGCGCCGCGGCCTGCCTTTCCTCTGGGCCGGCGTCGGCGTCGGCCTGCTGATGGCCGTCGGCCTCGGCGCCGCGCTGGTCGGGTTCACCGAAGTGCTGTCCGGCGACGCGCAGGACTATTTCCAGACGGCGATGGTGCTGATCGCGTGCGTGCTGATCGTGCAGATGGTGCTGTGGATGCGCCGGCACGGCCGCACGCTCAAGCGCGACATGGAGCAGTCGCTGCAGCAAAGCACGCGCGATTCGAACTGGTGGGGCGTCGCCGTGCTGGTCGCGCTCGCGATCGCGCGCGAAGGCAGCGAGACGGTGATCTTCCTGTACGGCCTCGGTTTCGGCCAGTCGGGCCACGTCGACGGCAGCCAGATGCTCGCGGTCGTGATCGGCCTTGGCCTCGCATTCCTCACGTTCTATCTGCTGCAGCTCGGCGGCAAGGTCTTCTCGTGGCGGCATTTCTTCCGCGTCACCGAAGTGATGCTGCTGTTCCTCGGCGCGGGCCTGTTCCAGACCGGCGTCGACAAGCTGATCGACAAGGAAATCCTGCCGCTCGGCATCTCGCAGGTGTGGGATACGTCCGCGATCCTCGATGATTCGGGCACGTTCGGTTCGCTCGTCGCGACGCTGACCGGCTATCGCGCGCACCCGGCGCTGACCAACCTGGTGGCCTATGCGGTGTACTGGGCGGTCGTCTGGTTGTTGATGAAGCGCGCGAGCCGCCGTCCGGCCGTTGCAGCGGGTCGCGCGGCATGAGCGTTGTCGCCGCCGTCAAGCCGGGCTGGCTCGCGCAGGCCGGCCAGTGGATGCAGCGCCACGGTGCGCTGATCCGCGGTATCCAGTGGATCGTCGTCGCCGTCTACGCGTTCCTGATCATCGTGCCGGCCGTGTTGCCGCTGCCGGACGATTCCGCGCATCTGTGGAACAACCTCACGCTCATCGCGCAATTCGCGTTCTGGGGTATCTGGTGGCCGTTCGTGCTGCTGTCGATGGTGATGCTCGGCCGCGTGTGGTGCGGCGTGCTGTGCCCGGAGGGCGCGCTTACGGAATATGCGAGCAAGTTCGGCCGTGGCGGCCCGATTCCGCGCTGGATCCGGTGGGGCGGCTGGCCGTTCGTCGCGTTCGGCATCACGACGATCTACGGGCAGATGGTCAGTGTGTACCAGTACCCGCTCGCGGTGCTGTTCGTGCTCGGCGGCTCGACCGTCGGCGCGATCGTGATCGGCCTGTTGTACGGCCGCGAGAAACGCGTGTGGTGCAAGTACCTGTGCCCGGTCAACGGCGTGTTCGGGCTGCTCGCGCGACTCGCGCCGATGCGCTACAAGGTCGACGAGGATGCGTGGCGCCGTTCGTACAAGAACGGCGAGCACGGCCATCGCGTGATTCCGATCAACTGCGCGCCGCTCGTGCCGTTGCGCAACATGAAGGGCGCGGCGGACTGCCATATGTGCGGCCGCTGCAGCGGGCACCGCGACGCGATCTCGCTGTCGCTGCGCTCGCCGTCCGACGAAGTCGTGAACCTCGGTGCGGAGCGGGCCAACCCGTGGGACACCGCACTGATCCTGTACGGCCTGCTCGGCGTGGCGATCGGCGCGTTCCACTGGACCGTCAGCCCGTGGTTCGTGCAGATCAAGCAATGGCTCGCGGGCTGGCTGATCGACCACGACATCACGTGGCCGCTCGAGACCAATGCGCCGTGGTTCCTGCTCACGCACTATCCGGATCGCAACGACGTGTTTTCCTGGCTCGATGGCGGGCTGGTCGTCAGCTACATCGTCGGCACGGGACTCGTGTACGGCACGGCGCTGCTGGTGTTGCTGGCCGGCGCGACGCTGATGCTCGGCCGCTTCGATCGCGTGCGCCTGCATCACCTCGCCCAGGCGTTGATCCCGATCGCGGGGGCGGGCGTGTTCCTCGGATTGTCGGCCACGACGCTGTCGTTGCTGCGCGCCGAGCATGTGCCGCTCGGCTGGGCAACCGATGTGCGCATCGCGATTCTGGTCGGCGCCAACGTATGGAGTGCGTGGCTCGCGTGGAAGGTGACGGGGCGCTATGCGGCGTGGCCGCGCCGGCTCGCGGCGTTCGCATGGTTCGCCGTCGGGCTGGCGGTCGTCGACAGCGCATGGTGGTTGATGTTCTGGGGGTTCTGAAGCGGCTCGCATGCCGCTTCCTTCGGCTGTCGTGCATGACGCAGCCACATACATACAGGCGGCATGCTTCGCGCATTGGCTGCCCAAAC
>NZ_BCPP01000243.1:0-7816 GCF_016586125.1 Burkholderia sp. E168m23 | reverse complement strand
CGCGCAACACGTTCAATGCGGCTTCGCGATCTTTCGGCGGGCCGAATACACCGGGGCCTGCGAGCTGCATCGCGCCGTAGCCGATCCGTCTGACGTGGCGATCGCCGAGCCTGAAGGTGGCGGTGTGGCGAATATCGGGCATGACCGTACTCCTGTCGAAGAGATGAATGCGTTCAGCATAAGGACGAGTCGCCTGCGCGATAAGCCGGCATAATTCGCACGGGTTGTACGAAAAGGCGAACAATGCAAACCGATCTGGGCGATCTGAACGCGTTCATGGCCGTGGCACGCGCCAGTGGATTCCGCGATGCCGCACGCGTGACGGGCCTCAGCGCGTCGGGGCTGAGCGAGGCCGTGCGCCGGCTGGAAGCGCGGCTCGGCGTGCGGCTGCTGCACCGCACGACGCGTAGCGTCGTGCCCACCGAAGCCGGCGAGCGCCTGCTCGCGCGCCTCGCGCCGGCCCTGACCGAAGTGGCGGCGGCGCTCGACGGTATCGACGAATTCCGCGGCCGACCGGCCGGCACGCTGAAGCTCAACGTGCCGGTCAGCGCCTCGCGGCTCGTGTTGCCGGCGATCGTGCCGCGCTTTCTCGATGCGTATCCGGACATCCGGCTGGAAGTGACCGCCGACGAAAGTTTCGTCGACGTGCTGGCGGCCGGCTGCGACGCGGGCATCCGCTACGACGAACGGCTCGAACAGGACATGATCGCGGTGCCGATCGGCCCGCGCATCCAGCGGTTCGCGACCGCGGCGGCGCCCGACTATCTCGACCGGCACGGCCGGCCCCGGCATCCGCGCGACCTGCTCGGCCATCGGTGCATGCGCGGACGCTTTGCCAGCGGCGCGATGCCGCCGTGGGAGTACGAGCGCGACGGCGAGGTCGTGCGGGTCGAGCCGGCCGCCGGGCCGCTGCTGGTCCAGATTGGCGGGGCGACGGAGCTGATGGTCGACGCGGCGATCGCCGGGACGGGGATCCTGTATCTGTTCGAAGACTGGGTGCGCCCGCATTTCGACAGCGGCGCGCTCGAACCAGTGCTCGAACCGTGGTGGCGACCGTTCTCGGGGCCCTTTCTGTATTACCCGGGGCGGCGTCTCGTGCCGCCCGCGCTGCGCGCGTTCATCGATTTCATCAAGGTCTCCTGAGCATCGGTCCGTACGCTGCGTGTGCGCGTCGAGCAGGTGCCGCGTGCCATCGTCGGTCATGGGGCCGATCGATGCGCGATGCAGGTGCCGCAGCAGACTGTGCGACACCCGAAGCGTAGGGGCGGGCGTGTCGCGCGCCAATGACATGCGATGTAATCGTTTGACGCGCGAGCGCCCGCCCGCTGCCTCTTGAATGCGTTTAGCCGCCTTGCTTGACCAGCGCCGCCAGCGCTTTCATCGCCTGCAGATACGGATACGGCCCGTGGCTGACACGCGCCACGCCGTACTCGGCGAGTTCCGCGAGCGTCGGCGTTTCCGCGACGCGCATCACGTTCACCGGCAGCGGCGACGCGGCCGTCAGCGCGCGAATCAGCGCGGGCGAGCGTAGGCCCGGCACGAACAGGCCGTCGGCGCCGGCCGCCGCATAAGCGCTGGCGCGCGCCAGCGTCGCGTCGAGCAATCGTTCGTCGTGCGTATCGGCTGCGGCCGTGAAGAACACGTCGGTGCGCGCGTTGATGAAGTAGTCGGCGCCCGCGCGATCGGCCGCCTGCCGGGCTGCTGCGACACGGGCCGCCGCGTCGTCGACGTCGCGCAGTTCGCCCGTCGACGGAAAACTGTCTTCGAGATTGCAGCCGATCGCACCGGCCCGGATGCTGAGTGCGATCGTCTCGGCGACCTCTTCCGGCCGCTCGCCGTAGCCGCTTTCGAGGTCGACGGTGACGGGCAGGTCCGTCGCGCGCACGATCCGCTCCAGCATCTCCATCATCAGCGCGCGCGGCATTTGCTCGCCGTCGCCGAAACCGTTGGCTGCCGCGACCGACCAGCTGCCGGTGGCCAGCGCAGCGGCGCCGGCGTCGGCCACCGCCCGCGCACTGCCGGCATCCCACACGTTGAACAGCGCCAGCGGCTGGCCTGCGCGGTGAAGCGACCGGAAAATCGCGCCTTTCTCGTTGTTGCCCATGCTCGTCTCCTCGTGAATACCGGATCGGTTGTCGTGTCGAGCGATATTGCCATCGAATCGGGCGGTGCGACCGGCGTATGCAATGTCTGCTGACAGCGTGTGACAGAACGTGCGCATGACGGCTGCAGCACGATCCGTGCGCCGCCTCAGTCGCGCGACCCCGGCTCGATCGACAGCGTGCGCAACTGGCCGCGCAACTGGTCGACTTCGCCCGGCGCGAACGGCCGCTCGATCTCGGCATGCGTCTGCTGCCACAGCGGGAAGGCTTCGGCCAGCAGCTCGTGCCCGGCTGGCGTGAGTTCCAGCAGGCGGCTGCGTCGGTCATCCGGGTCCTGCGTAATCGTGACGAGGCCGCGCCGTTCGAGCGGCTTGAGCGCCGCGGTGAGCGTGGTGCGGTCCATCGCGAGCAGCGACGCGACCGATTTCATCGGGGCCGGTTGCGGCCGGTTCAACGACATCAGCAGCGAAAACTGGCCGTTGGTGAGGTCGAGCGGGCGCAGCACATCGTCGAAGATGCGCGCCAGATTGCGCGCCGCGCGCTGCATGTGCAGGCACAGGCAGCAATCGCGCACCATCAGCGTCGTTTCGAAGGGAAGCTTTTCTTTTCGTGCCATGTTGCAATTGTGTTGATATCAACCTATCTTGTCAAGGTCGAGGCGCGGCAACCCGCCGTGCCCGTCATCGGAGGAGAAGGCATGAGTGCGCAACAACAGTTGTATCTCGCCGTATTTCTCGGGACCCGGGACAGCCCGGCGATGAAGGCATGGATGGCGCTGCCGGAGGACGAGCGGCGCACGCGCGAGCGCGATGGCATCGCCGCGTGGCATGCGTGGGTCGAGCGCCATCGCGACGCGATCGTCGAGCTGGGCGGGCCGCTTGGCAAGACCAAGCGCATCGACGCGAGCGGCATCCACGACACGACCAATGCGCTGAGCGGCTTCACCGTCGTGCGGGCGGCATCGCACGAGGCGGCCGCCGCGCTGTTCGAAGGTCATCCGCATTTCACGCTGTTCCCGGGCGTGTCGGTGGAGGTGATGCCGGTGCTGGCGATTCCCGGCGCATGAGCGACGCGCGCTGCGGGGCGCCGCGCGTCGCTTCGCGCGATGTGTCATGCCCGGCATGCGGCAGACATTTTTACGACGTTCTGGATGGAGACTGGCGATGAAGCTTTACGGATTTGCCGGCACCCGCTCGCAGCGGGCGCTGTGGGGGCTGAAGGAACTGGATGCGGATTTCGAATTCGTATCGGTCAACCTGCTCGAGGGCGAGCACAAGCGGCCCGATTTCCTGCGCCTGAATCCGGCCGGCAAGGTGCCGGTGCTGGTGGACGGCGACCTCGTGATTCCCGAATCGGCCGCGATCGTGCTGTATCTCGCGGACAAGTACCCGGAGAAGGCGCTGCTGCCCGTCGATCCGGCGCTGCGGGCGCAGCCTATCGATGGATCATGTTCGCGGTGACGGAGCTCGAGCAGCCGCTGTGGCGGATCACGCGGCATACGTTCCTCTATCCGCCGGAGAAGCGCTCGCCGGCCGATATCGAACTGGCCCGCGAGGATTTCATGACGATGGCCGCGATTCTCGACACGCATCTCGAAGGGCGCGAATTCATCGTCGGCGATTCGCTGACGGTGGCCGATTGCGTGACGGCCTACCTGATCGACTGGGCGAGCGAATGCCACTTGATCGAACCGTTCCCGCAATTGCGCGCGTATCTCGAACGGCTGTATGCACGGCCGAAGGCGCCGCAGCGGATCGCGGACGCGAGGAAGGCGGCGTGAAAGTGAAACGGGCGGCGGGTCATGTGCCGCATCGGCACGACCCGCCGCGTCCGCGTGCGATCACGACACCGTATCGGGTCCGCCGAGCGCACGACACAGCATCGCCAGATCGCGCAACGTGAGATGCGGTGTCGCCGCCTGCGGCGGAGCCGGTTCCCCGTCCGCCCGAGGCTCGCGCACGACCCACGCGGCCTGAAGCCCCGCATTCAGCGCGCCGACGATGTCGAGGTGGAAGTCGTCGCCCACATGCAGCAATTCGGCCGGCCGCACGCCGAGTGCGTCCGCCGCCGCATGGAAGATTTCGGGCTCCGGCTTGGCGAAGCCGAATGCACGCGCGCTGAGCGTCGTGCGGAAGAATTCGCCGCCGCCGGTCAGCCGGAGGTCGGCATTGCCGTTGGTGACCGCGATCAGCGGAAAGCGGGCGCTCAACCACGCCAGCGCCGGCAACGCGTCTTCGTAGAATTCGACGCGATTGCGCGCCGCGTAGAAGACGTCGTAGGCGGACTCGGTCAGCGAGACATCTTCGTTCGCGCGTTCCAGCGCAAGCCGGATCGAGCCGATTCGCATCGCGCGATAGTCGCTGGCGAGATCCGGGCGCAACCGTTCGTATTCCTCACGGAGCGCACTGAGTGCCTGTTGCGTCGGAAGCACGCTCGCGGTATTGGGCGCGTGCTCGATCAGCCATGTGCGCAGCGTCGCCTCGGCCCGGACGACGGACGGCCCGAACGGCCACAGGGTGTCGTCGAGGTCGAACGAGAGGGCGGAAACTTTGGCGAGACGCATGGCGGTTGAAAGCGGGAAGTCGTTTTACCAGGGCCACGGAACGGAGGTTCCGCTGCCGTTGTCGAGCGCGTGTCGATACAGGAAGCGCGCGACGGTCAGATCCTGCAGCGCGAGCCCCGTCATGTCGAAGACGGTGATCTCGTGCGCGGCGCGCTCGACCGATGTCGCACCCGCGAGGATGTCACCGATTTCCGTGCGCGGCAAATCCGGCGCCCACTGGCACTCGCCGATGCTGCGCGCCTGATCGTGATCGTCGACGACGATGCGCGCGCGTTCCAGCACGCCGGCCGGCAGTTCGCGCTTGCCGGCAGTATCGGCGCCTACGCAGGTCAGATGGGTGCCTGGCTGCACCGCATCCGCGTCGAACAAGGGGCCGCCGCCGGGCGTGGCCGTGATCACCACGTCGCTATCGGCGACCGCTTCGTTCCGGTCGCGCGCCACGCCGATCGTGCATCGTTCGACGAAGCGCGATTCGAATGCCGGGTCCGACTCGCCGCTCACGGTCACGTATTGCACCGTGCATCGCCGCGGCAGCAGCGCGAGTGCGTAGTCGAGCTGCACGCGCGCCTGCACGCCGGTGCCGAACACGCAGAGCCGCGTGCTGTCGCGCCGCGCGAGCTGTTGCAGCCCGAGGCCGCCGGCGGCGCCGGTCCGCGCGGTGGTGATCGCGTTGCCGTCCATGATGCACAGCGGGCGGCCCGTCGCCGGATCGAACAACGCGACGGTGGCCTGATGCGGCTCGCCGCCGACGGTTCGATTGGCCGGCCAGAATCCGGCCGCCTTGAAGCCGAGCAGGTCCTGGCCGGCGACGTCGCCCGACTTGATGCCGAACACGCCGCCGGTATGCAGCTTCTCGCGCACCACCGGGAATACGCGTCCGGCCCTTCGACTGTGCAGCACGAAGGCTTCGCGCACGGCCGCCATCACTTGCTCGGTCTGCAGGGCAGGCTCGACGGCATCGCGGTCGAGGAGAAGGAGGCGGGCGTCGGTCGGCATGGTCGGGGGCTGTTCGGTGCGGGACGAATCGAGAGTATTTAAAGTTTGTCCAGAATTGGACAAATAGTCAATGAATGGATGATCCGGCATGCACGCCGGACTTCACTTACCACCCGTAGAAGCGCGGCCACGTCTGCGCGGCGCCGTCGTCGCCCGCCTGGTAGTCGGGATGTTGCGCGCCGGTGGCGCACGCGTGATTCGGCAGGATGCGCAGCCGCGTGCCGATCGGGAACCGCTGCGCGATGCCCGTATCCGGCGTGCCCGCCCGCGACACGATCCCGTGCTCCTGGTTGGCGGCGCTCAGCAGGTAGTCGCCGAGCACGTCGCCGGCTTCGGTACAGACCTGCCCGTAGCCGAAATCGCGCGCCTGGCGTTGCGTGCCGCGGTCGCGGCTCATCGCCATCCAGCCCGCGTCGACGATCGCCCAGCCTTTCTCTTCCTGATGACCGATGACGGTGGTCAGCACCGACAGCGCGATGTCGGACAGTTCGCACACGCCGACGTTGTGCATCACGAGGTCGAACATCACGTACACGCCGGCGCGCACTTCGGTCACGCCGTCGAGCCGTTCCGCCGCGAGCGCGGTGGGCGTCGACCCGATGCTCACGACCGGGCACGGCAAGCCGGCGGTTCTCAGGCGCTCCGCGGCCCGCACGGTGCGGCTGCGCTCCTGTTCGGCGATCGCGGCCAGCGCCTCGGGCGCGTCGTATTCGTAGCTGGAGCCCGCGTGAGCGAGCACGCCGCCGAGCAGCATGCCGCCGTCGGTCAGCGCGCGGCCGACGTCGATCAGCAGGTCGGCGTCGGGCGGGATGCCCGAGCGGTGGCCGTCGACGTCGACCTCGATCCACACGTCGAAACGTTCGCCGTGCTCGCGCCCGAACGCGGCGATCGCGTGCGCGGCCGGCAGGCTGTCGGCGACGATCTTCAGGTCGCAGCCTTGGCGGCGCAGCGCAAGCGCCTGGCCGAGCTTGGCGGGCACCATGCCGACCGCGTAGACGATGTCGCGGATGCCGTGCGCGAAGAACTGCTCGGCTTCCTTGAGCGTCGACACCGTGATGCCCTGCGCGCCCGCCGCGATCTGCGCGTCGACGACGTGCCGGCATTTGGTGGTCTTCACATGCGGCCGGAACCGCACGCCGAGCGCGTCCAGATGCGTCTGCATGCGGGCGATGTTGCGCTGCATGCGGTCGATATCGATCAATGCGGCGGGGGTGTTGAGGGTGTGAAGGTCCACGATGCGTCCGAGGGCGGGGTTGTCGATGCGGACACTGTAGGGCGGTTGGCTCGCGTCGTGTTTAATGCGGGGCTAATCTGCCATTAAATCGAATTTAAGGCTCACGCCTTGCCGCGCCACGGCGGCGGATCGAGAAACTGCCGCGCGGCGTCGAGAAATACCCGCTGCCGCGCGGAGCGGCCGGTACGCGACGGCAACAGCGCCGTCACCGGCGCGGGCGGCAGGCTCCAGCCGGGCAGCAACCGCACGAGCTTGCCGTTCGCGAGCAGCGGCGCGACGTCCCACTCGGAGCGTTCGACGATGCCGAGCCCGGCCAGCGCCCATTCGGTGATGACGGTGCCGTCGTTGGAAGACAGCGCGCCCGTGACGCGGATGACGGTAGACCGCCGTGATTCGCCCTTGACGCCGCGGCCGGGCGAGAAGCGCCAGCGCGGGATGTCTTCGTCGTTCTCGCGCAGGCACAGGCAGTCGTAGCGGGTCAGGTCGGACGGATGATTCAGGTCCTTGAGGCGGCGCGCGTAGCCGGGGCTCGCACACAGGAAGCGCTCGTTGGGCGCGAGCGGATAGCCGATCCACGAAGACGACTTGAGGCTGCCGACATGCACGACCACGTCGGCCCCCGATGCGGTGGTCAATGGGCTCTCCGACAGGTGGAGCGAGATTTCGAGCTTCGGATGCGCGCGCTGCACGTCGCGCACGATCCGCGCGACGTACTTGCGGCCGAAACCGAGCGGGGCGACGACGCGCAGCGTGCCTTGCACGTCGCCGTGGTCGCCCGCGATGTTGATTGGCAGCGCCTCCACGCGCTCGAGGATGCCGACGGCTTCCTGGTACAGCCGCTGCCCTTCGTCGGTCAGCGCGATTCCTTTCGGCTGCCGTACGGCGAGCCTCGCGTTCAGCCGTGCCTCCATTCGTTGCAGG
>NZ_BCPP01000242.1:0-7823 GCF_016586125.1 Burkholderia sp. E168m23 | reverse complement strand
CGGTTCAGGCCCGTGCCCGGTGGTGTGATGTCGTCGCCGGGACGCGCGAGCATCCGGCGCAGCAGCGGCAGCGTGACCGCTCGCTTTTGCTCGAGCGAGAAGCGGTCGAGCGCGTCGAGCAGGGCCATCAGGCTCGGCATGTCGCGGCGGAAATGGGTCAGCAGGTACGCGGCGATGTCGTCGGTGAGCGCGATCCCGCGCTCCTTCGCCGCGAGCTTGAGCACGGCGATCTTGCCGGCGTCGGACGGCGGCGACAGGTGGAACACGAGCCCCCAGCCGAGGCGCGTGCGCAGATCCTCGCGCACGTCGAGCGCGAGCGGCGCCGCCGGGCCCGCCGCGACGAACGCGCTCGACGGGTGCGCGCGCACTTCGTTGAACAGATTGAACAGCGCGACCTGCTGCGTGTCGCTCATCCGGTCGCAGTCGTCGATCGCATAGATGCCGATGCGCGGGTCGAACGTGAACGCGCCGAGCGGGCTCTGCGGCGTCAGGTAGCGCGCATAGCCGTACGACGCGTCGCTCACGAGCGCCTGCAGCAGGTGGGTGCGGCCGCTGCCCGGCTCGCCCCAGATGTAGAACGACCGGTCCGGCACGGGGCCGGCCGCGAGCGCGAGATCGAGCTTCTGCAGGCGCGTGACGAGCTCGTCGTTCTCGTCGCTCATGATGAAGTTGTCGAACGTGGCGGGCGGCGGCGTGCCGAGATCGAGCGTCAGTTGACGGGACACAGCAGTCACAATGCGGATCGGTTGAAAAAACGCGCGCCGTACGCCGGGCACGCGCGGGGGAAGGCGCCTCGGCTGGCTTCACGCGCGACCGTACGCACGGCGGCGCGGCGCGGGTTTCGGCGCGCTTCGCCCGGCGATGAAAACGGGGACGTGTTGACCAAGATGCAATCCCTGACGATTCGGTGCTGGGAATTCCGGCCAACGGGCCGGCTTCGGGTAAAATCGCATTTTACCGACCTTCTCGCATTCCCCCATGAATCCTCCGAAATCCGCTCCCGACGCTCAGGGTCTGTCCTATCGCGACGCAGGTGTCGACATCGACGCAGGCGACGCGCTCATCGACAAGATCAAGCCTTTTGCGAAGAAAACCCTGCGCGACGGCGTGCTCGGCGGCATCGGCGGGTTCGGCGCGCTGTTCGAAGTGCCGAAGAAGTACAAGGAGCCCGTGCTCGTGTCGGGCACCGACGGCGTCGGCACCAAGCTCAAGCTCGCGTTTCATCTGAACAAACACGACACCGTCGGCCAGGATCTGGTCGCGATGAGCGTCAACGACATCCTCGTGCAGGGCGCCGAGCCGCTGTTCTTCCTCGACTATTTTGCGTGCGGCAAGCTCGACGTCGACACGGCCGCCACGGTCGTCAAGGGCATCGCGCAGGGCTGCGAACTGTCGGGCTGTGCGCTGATCGGCGGTGAAACGGCCGAAATGCCGGGCATGTACCCGGACGGCGAATACGATCTGGCCGGTTTCGCGGTCGGCGCGGTCGAGAAGAGCAAGATCATCGACGGCAGCACGATCGCCGAAGGCGACGTGGTGCTGGGCCTCGCGTCGAGCGGCATCCACTCGAACGGCTTCTCGCTCGTGCGCAAGATCATCGAGCGCGCGAACCCGGATCTGTCCGCCGATTTCCATGGCCGCTCGCTGGCCGACGCGCTGATGGCGCCCACGCGCATCTACGTGAAGCCGCTGCTCGCGCTGATGCAGAAGCTGTCGGTGAAGGGCATGGCGCACATCACGGGCGGCGGCCTCGTCGAGAATATTCCGCGCGTGCTGCGCGACGGCCTCACCGCCGAGCTCGACCAGAAGGCATGGCCGCTGCCGCCGCTGTTCAAGTGGCTGCAGGAGCACGGCGGCGTCGCCGACGCGGAAATGCACCGCGTGTTCAATTGCGGGATCGGCATGGCCGTGATCGTGTCGGCGGCCGATGCCGACGCAGCGATCGCCGACCTGACCGCCGCCGGCGAACAGGTGTGGAAGATCGGCACCGTGCGTGCGACCCGCGAAGGCGAGGCGCAGACGGTCGTGGTCTGACGCACGGCAAACAGATGCAGCAGGAAAAACCGCCCGGAGCGATCCGGGCGGTTTTTTTTCGGACGGTCGCGGGCTCAGCGCGACGGCGCACGCCGACGCTTATGCGGACGCTCGCGGCGCGTTCGCCGGGCGCGCGCCGGCCAGCAACGGCGGCACGAGCAGGTACAGCAGCGCGGCCGCGGCCCACACGAGCCCCGGCCAGGTCGCACGCGTCGCCGCGTAGGTCGTGGTGACGACCAGCGGCCCCGCGACGCCGATCAGGCTCGCCACGCTGCCCAGCGTGCCTTGCAGTTCGCCCTGGCGCGCATCGTCGACCTGCCGCGCGAGCATCGCCTGCAATGCCGGCAGCGTCATGCCGCCGGCCGCGAACAGCGGCAGCAGCGCGAACGGCACCCATCCGGCGGTCGCGAACGCGATGATCGCCAGCCCGAGCGCATCGCCCGCGAGGCCCAGTGCGAGCGCGCGCCGCTCGCCGAGCCGCGCGATCAGCGGCCCGATCGCGAACGCCTGCGCGAGCGCGTGGCATGCGCCGTAACCGGCGAGCGACAACCCCGCGACCGGCGTCGACCAGCCGAAATGTTCCTGGCCGTAGAGAATCCACAGCGTCGCTGGCGCCTGCGACACGAGCGCCACGATCACGTAGATGCCGACCAGCGGCGCGAGCGCGGGCGCGCCGCTCAGCCGGCGCAGGCTCGCGAACGGGTTGAGCGCGCCGACCGCCTGGCCTTCGCGGGCAGAACGCGGCCGCGATTCCGGCAGCACGCGCCATACGAGCAGGAGATTCAGCGCGTTGAGCAACGCGGCCGCGACGAACGGCGCACGCAGATGCAGCACGCCGAGCAGCCCGCCGATCAACGGGCCGGCGATGAAGCCGATGCCCATCATCGCGCCGAGCTGGCCGAAGCGCCGTGCGCGGTCGGGCTCGGCCGTCACGTCGGTCACGTACGCGGTCGCGACCGCGACGTTCGCGCCGGTGATGCCCGCGATCAGCCGGCCGACGTAAAGCCACGCGAGTGTCGGCGCGAGCGCCATCAGCAGATAGTCGAGCGCGGCGCCGGCCAGCGACGCGAGCAGCACCGGGCGGCGGCCGAAACGGTCGCTCAGCGCGCCGAGCAGCGGCGCGCACAGGAACTGCGCGAACGCGTACAGCGCGAGCAGGATGCCGTAGTGGGTGTCGGTGCTGCCCGCGGCGGCGAGCGAGCGCAGCAGCCCGGGCAGGATCGGCATCACGATCCCGACGCCGATCGCGTCGAGCAGGACCGTGGCCAGGATGGCAATCAGGGACGGGTTCAAGAGCATCACTCTATCGATGATAGAGTGCGCAGTATTCCACAGTTTCCCTATCGGTGATAGAGATGAAGGACACAGGCGCGCGACTGACGCGCGACACGGTATTGCGCGCGGCGCTCGAATTGCTGGATGAGGTGGGGATCGACGGGCTGTCCACGCGGCGGCTCGCCGAGCGGCTCGGCGTGCAGTCGCCGACGCTGTACTGGCATTTCAGGAACAAGGCCGAGCTGCTCGACGCGATGGCCGAGGCGATCATGCTGGAGCGCCACGGTGAGTCGCTGCCGCGGCCAGGCGACGTATGGGATGCATGGCTCGCCGAGAACGCGCGCAGTTTTCGCCGCGCGCTGCTCGCCTATCGCGACGGCGCGCGCCTGCACGCCGGCACGCGACCGCGCGCGCTGCATTTCAGTTCGATCGAACGCAAGGTCGCGCTGCTCGGTGAAGCGGGTTTCAAGCCGGACGAGGCGGTCGACGTGATGGTCGCGATCGGGCGCTTCGTGGTCGGATGGGTGCTGGAAGAGCAGGCGCGGCCGGACGGCGACACCGATGCGCTGCTGCCGGATGCAGCCGAATACCCGTTGTTCGCGCAAGGCTGGGCCGCGCTGCGCGAGCGCAGCGGCGACGAAGCGTTCGAGCGCGGTATCGCATGGATCGTCGACGGCGCGCGCGCGCGCCTTGCGGCGCGTCGGGCGGGCTGAGCGGCTAGTCCGGCGTGCGGCCGTCGAGCACGCGTTCGAGCGCGTCGAGCGCGCGGGCCGTCGAATCCGGCGCGATGCAGTCGACCACGATCCGCTCCGGCATCGCGCGCAGCCATGTGATCTGGCGCTTGCACAGCTGGCGGGTCGCGAAGATGCCCTTGTCGCGCATCGTCCGGTAGTCGGTATCGCCGTCGAGGAATTCCCACGCCTGCCGGTAGCCGACGCAACGCATCGACGGCAGGTCGGGATGGAGATCGTCGCGGCGCCGCAGCCGTTCGACTTCGTCGATGAAGCCCGCGTCGAGCATCGCGTCGAAGCGCTGCGCGATCCGCGCGTGCAGCACCGCGCGGTCCGATGGCTCGAGCGCGACCGGCACGAAGCGGTACGCGGCGGCCGCATCGTCCGTGCGGCGCGGCGCGGCGAGCAGCGCCGACATCGGCTGCCCGCTCAGCATGAAGATTTCGAGCGCACGCTGGATTCGCTGCGAATCGTTCGGCGCGAGCCGCGCGGCCGTGTCGGGATCGACCTGCGCGAGCCGCGCGTGCAGCGCGGGCCAGCCGTCGCGCGCGGCGTCGGCGTCGAGTGCCGCGCGGACTTCCGGGTCGGCGCCCGGCAAGTCGTTGAGCCCTTGCGTCAGCGCCTTGTAGTACAGCATCGTGCCGCCGGCGAGCAGCGGCGTGCGGCCCCGCGCGAGGATCTCGCCGATCAGCCGGAGCGTGTCGGCGCGGAATTCCGCGGCCGAATACGCGTCGGCCGGGTCGATGATGTCGATCAGGTGATGCGGCACGCTCGCGCGCTCGTCGCGCGACGGTTTCGCGGTGCCGATATCCATGTCGCGGTAGACGAGCGCCGAATCGACGCTGACGATCTCGATCGGACGGCGCGCGGCGAGCGCCAGCGCCGCCGCGGTTTTGCCGGAAGCGGTGGGGCCGAGCAGGCAGGCGATCGTCGTCGGGCGGGACTGCGGACGGGACTGCGAAGAAGCGCTCATTGCCCGCGCATGAAGAGACGGTCGAGATCGTTCAGCGTGAGCTGATACCAGGTCGGCCGGCCGTGATTGCACTGGTCCGCGCGCTCGGTCGCCTCCATCTGGCGCAGCAGCGCGTTCATCTCGTCGAGCGTCAGGCGCCGGTTCGCGCGCACCGCGTGATGGCACGCGAGCGTGCCGAGCAGTTCGTGCTGGCGCTCGGTGAGCACGCGCGAGCCGCCGAACGCATGCAGGTCGGCGAGCACCGCGCGCGCGAGCGACTGCAGGTCGGCGTCCTTCAGCAGCGCCGGCACCGCGCGGATCGCGAGCGTCGTCGGCGACAGCACCGCGAGGTCGAAGCCGAGCGATTCGAGCGTGTCGCGCTCTTCCTCGACCGTGCCGATCTCGACCGGCGTGGCCGTCATCGAGATCGGCAGCAACAGCGACTGCACGGCGACCGTGCGGTCGGCGAGCGCGTTCTTGAACTGCTCGTACAGGATTCGTTCGTGGGCCGCGTGCATGTCGACGATCACGAGCCCGTACGCATTCTGCGCGAGCACGTAGATGCCGTGGATCTGGCCGAGCGCGAAGCCGAGCGGCTGCTCGTCGTGCGCGCCGGCGGCGAGCGGCGCCGAGGCGAAGCCCGGCAGCGGCGCGGCCGGCGCGTCGGTCGAATCGGCCACATCGCGGGCGATGAGCGTCGTGCCGTCCGGCGTGCCCGCGCCGCTGTCCTTGCGGCCGAACAGCGCGTCGTAGAGCGCGAGCGGCTGCGCGACGGGCAGCGTGCCCTGCGTCATTCGCGCCTGGCGCATCCAGGTGTTGCCCGCCGACGATGAAGACGATGGCGACGAGAAGCCGCTACCGCCAATGCCGCCGGCGCCGCCCGGACTCTGACCGAGCGGTGTGTCGAGGAACGATGCCGGCCCGCGCGGGGCCGGTTCGAGATGCGCGGCAGTCGGCCGCCCGGCGGTGGTTTCCGGCGACGCGCCCGCGTGGCGCGCGAGCGCGCGCTGGACCGCGTGGAACACGTACTGGTGGATCGAGCGCGAATCGCGGAACCGTACTTCGATCTTCGACGGGTGCACATTCACGTCGACGGCTTCGGGCGGCAGATCGAGGAACAGCACGTATGACGGGTAGCGGTCGCCGTGCAGCACGTCCTCGTAGGCCGCGCGCACCGCGTGCGTCAGCAGCTTGTCGCGCACGAAGCGGCCGTTCACGAAGAAATACTGCTGGTCGGCGCGCCCGCGGCTCGCGGTCGGCAGGCCGGCGCAGCCGTAGACGGCGAGCGGGCCGGCCTGCTCGTCGAGCGGCAGGTGCGCGGTCGCGAAGCTCTCGCCGAGGATCTTCGCGACGCGCTGCGCGGGCTCGGTCGCGTTCCAGTGCTCGACGGCCTTGCCGTTGTGCAGCACCGAGATCGCGACGTCCGGCCGCGCGAGCGCCGCGCGACGGATCATTTCCAGGCAGTGGCCGAATTCGGTCTGCTCGCTCTTCAGGAACTTGCGCCGCGCGGGCGTGTTGAAGTACAGCTCGCGCACCTCGATCGTCGTGCCGATCGAGCCGGCAGCGGGCGACAGCACGCCCGTCTGCGCATCGATCTTCATCGCATGCGCGGCGTCGGCCGTCCGGCTCGTGATCGACATTTCGGCCACCGACGCGATCGACGCGAGCGCTTCGCCCCGAAAACCCAGCGTCGCGACTGCCTCGAGCTCCTCGAGCGAGCGGATCTTGCTGGTCGCGTGGCGCATCAGCGCGAGCGCCAGTTGGTCCGGCGGAATCCCGCAGCCGTCGTCGGTGATCGAGATGCGCTTGACGCCGCCTTCTTCGAGCACGATGCGCAGCGTCGTCGCGCCGGCGTCCATCGCGTTCTCGAGCAGCTCCTTGACGACCGACGCCGGGCGTTCGACGACCTCGCCGGCGGCGATCTGGCTGATCAGCTGGTCGGGCAGGGGCTGGATCGCGCGCAGCGGGCGCGCGGCGGGGGCGGGCGCGGCGCCCGCGGCCGTTTCGGTGATATCGGACATGGCCGAATTATAGCGAGGCGGCGAACGCGTGCCGGCGGGGCCGGCCGTTACGTTTTTTCACGGAGCCTTAAGGTAGTTTCGGTATCATCACCCCGTTGCACGCGCCGCCTTGACAGGCGGGCGCCTCGGCCATGTCTGGCCTGTTCGGCCGTTCCGGCCCCATCGCCTTCGAGGAATCGCATTTGGATACGCTGCTTCATTTCGTCAACCTTGTCCTGCATATCGACGCTTTCCTCGGCGATTTCATCCGGCAGTACGGCGCGTGGGTCTATCTTGTCCTGTTCCTGATCGTGTTCTGCGAGACGGGGCTCGTCGTGTTCCCGTTCCTGCCCGGCGATTCGCTGCTGTTCATCGGTGGCGCGTTCGCGGCCACGGGCGAAATGAACGTCGGCCTGCTGATCGTGCTGCTGCTCGTCGCGGCGATTTCCGGCAACACCGTGAACTACCTGATCGGCCGCTGGGTTGGCCCGAAGGTGTTCAATACGCATATCCCGGTGCTCGAGCGGTTCCTCGATCGCGCCGCGCTGCAGAAGACCCACTCGTTCTACGACAAGCACGGCGGCAAGACGATCGTACTCGCGCGCTTCATCCCGGTCGTGCGCACGTTCGCGCCGTTCGTCGCGGGGGCTTCGTCGATGAGCGTCGCGCGCTTCCAGTTGTTCAACGTGATCGGCGCGCTGGTGTGGGTGCTGCTGCTCGTGCTGCTCGGCTATTTCTTCGGCAACATTCCGTTCATCCGCCAGTACCTGAACGTGATCGTGCTGGTCGGGATCGGCGCGGCGATTGTGCCGGTCGCGCTGGGTGCGGTGT
>NZ_BCPP01000241.1:0-7828 GCF_016586125.1 Burkholderia sp. E168m23 | reverse complement strand
ACTCTGCCGCGACGTCTCGGCAACCCGCGCGGACAGCAAGCGATTGAATTCATCCCACTCGTATTCCTGCTGCCCCGCAGGCGTGCGCTTGCGCACCAGATTCCCGCGTGCGTCGTACTCGAAGTGCATCCCCGCGTACGCCTTCAGCAGGTTCCCGAGCACCTTCGGCACCTCGACCGGCAACGTGCTTTCCGGCCGCACCGGGCTGGGACGCGATGCAGGCGTCTCCGTAATCCGCACCGGATCGATGATGTTGCTCGCCGGATCGAACGCGAACCGCTCCTTCGCGACGGGACTGATCGCCTCGATCAAACGCCCGACAGGATCGTATCGATAATCGGTCCCGCCCTTGCGGCTGTCCTCGATCCGCGACAACTGCCCCACCGCGTCATAGCGATAGCGCCGCTCGGCAAGCGGCGCGGGCGACGTCGACCGCTGGATCGTCTGCTGCAGCACGCGCCCAGCCGGATCGTAGTGCGTGCGCTGCCCGACCTTGCTCGACAGCACACGCACCGTCTCGCGATGCAAGTCATCGCGCTCGAACTGCACGCGCTCCTCGCCATCGAGCAGCATCCCGTGCACATGCCCCGAGCCATACATCAGCCAGTCGACCGCATGCCCGTCCGGCCGAACGGTACGCCGCCGATTGCCGAGTTCGTCGTATTCGTGATGCCACACGTAGCTGCGCCGGTCGCCGAACAGATCGTAAGCGTGATGTTCACGCACCAGATTGCCAACCGGATCGAAGAAGAACTGCACGCGGCTGTACCGATTCACCGCGTCGATCAACCTGCCGCTCGGATCGTAGGCAAACCGTTCCTCGCTGTCCCCCGCGATGCGCTTCAGCAGACGGCCGTTCGCATCGACGTCGACCGAAGTCACGCAACCCGCTTCATCGATCGAAACGAGACTGCCGCTGTCCGGATCGTACTGATAACGCGTCGACTTGCCGTCGAAGGCGATTTCCTCGATCAGCCGCCCTGCCGGATCGTAGCGGAACTGGTACGTCGCAAAGTTGGCATCGGTCAGCGCGGTCAAGCGCCCGAGACGGTCGTAGCGATACGCGATCGTCTGCCCGAGCGCGTCCGAGCGGCTCGCGATACGGCCAACGGCATCGTAGCCATATCGCGTCGACCGATTGAGTTGATCCGTACGCCCAAGCAATCGACCTTCAGCATCGTACTGCACGTGTTCGACACCGGCCGGCGAACGAATCTCCGTCAACTGGCCGTTCGGGCCATATGCATAAGCAACGACGCCCCCGGACGCATCCTTTGTCTCGATCGCACGCCCGATATCGTCATAGCGCCACGCCGTCTTCTTTCCAGAGCAGTCCGTGTAGCCGGTCAATTGCCCGGCGGCGTTGTATTCGAGCGCCTTCGATCCGCCTTTGGCATCGGTGATCTGTGTCGGCAGCCCCTTGTCGTTATAGCTGTACTTCGTCGAGTGCTCGAGCGGATCGATTTCCTCGACGAGATTGCCTGCATCATCGTACTTGCGCTGCCAGACATGCCCATTCGGATCGACGAGCCGGATCATCTGGTCCTTGTCGTCGTATGCCATCTCGACAATGCTGCCGTCAGCGCGCTCGTGCCATGTCCGGTTACCGCGCGCGTCGTAACGCATCTGCTCGACGCTGCCGTCCGGCAGAATGTGCAACGTCAGATTGTTGTGCTCGTCTCGCCGGAACCACTCTTCGCTTCCATCCGGATAGGCGATCCGATAAACGTAGCCCTTGATATTGAAGTAATAACGCGTCGTCTGACCGAGCGCATCGGTCACATAGGTCAATCGAATGTTCGGATGCCACGCCAGACGGATATCGAGGCTGCCGTCGTCCGCGTACTCGCGCACGCATTTCGCATTCGCGTTGTCGTCAGCGTCCGCGCCGTCCCATTCAAGCGACATCCCGCGGCCGGTGCGATCGGTGTAGCGCGTGACGAGATGTCGGTCGTACTGGTAGTTCCACGCGTTGCCGTGCCGATCGGTTGCGCGGATCAGATCGGCCGCTTCGTCATAGGCGTAGCTCGCGAGCGTGCGACGCTTACCGTCTTCGAGCACCTGCTCGATCAGTACGATCCGGCCGTGCTTGTCGTGCTCGAACGACAGCACGTTACCGTTCGCATCAATCAGGCGCGCCACGTGGTCGCGCGCATCGTAGTCGAGCGTGATCGTGTTACCCGCGCGATCTTTCTGCATCGCCAGCCTGAACGCGTTGCCACGCCGTTCATACACGTGCAACTCGTCGTGGCCGTACGCAATCGTCACCCACGTATCGTCGAGTCGCGACAGCGTCAGGTTTTCCGAGAGATCGTCATGCACGCTTCCGGCTGCGAGCGCGCGATATTCAATGCTGCGCCCGCTGGCATCACGGTAGAACCATGTGTCGCCTTCTATATCGATGCGCGTCGTGTACGGCGTAATCCATCGCGCGCCGAGTTCTCCGGTGTCGTATGCGGACAGGCGTGAGCGATAAGTACGCGCCCAGACAAGCGGCAATGCGCCGGGCAGTTCAAAGTCCGTATGCGTGAACGTCTCATCGCCGAAAGCGAAATCGATCGACCCGGTCGACGCGCCGACCCCGCAACCTTTGCAGGGGCTCTGGCCAGGACCCTCCGGATGCGCATGCTGCTCGACCGCACCCACCGGCTCCTGCGGGCGATCATGATGTGCCCTTCCCTTGCCGCCGGTCGGCACGTCGGCGGTCTTTTCACGAAGCTTGCCGCCCGCCCGCACCCGTGCCACGGCCTCGATCACTTGCGCGATCAGCCAGAGCATCTTGCCTTCTTCGCTGCCATTCAGATCACGGATGGCCTTCGCAACTTTCGGCGCCTCAGTCTTCAGGAAGGCGACGATATCGCGAAACGGTTGGAGCCACGAATCCGGCGCCAGCTTCGCGGCGGTCCCGACCGTCGCGTTGCCGGCTTCCTTGCCCAACGCGATCGAACCTTCGTAACCGTACTCGAACGCATCGACCAAGAGCTTCGGGTTGTACCAGGATCGCTCGCCCATCTTCCGCGCGATCTGCTGCGTACGTCGCACGTTCGCACTACTGTCGAAAATCTGCCCTTTGAGGGCAAGCTCGAGTCCGCTGGCAATACCGACCATCAATTCCTGCGCCTTGGCCGCGCAGTCATTCAGCAGATCGACAAGGACTTCCTGCAACGTCTTCAGGAAGTTCTCGATTTCCGTCGCGGCCGCGGCGTTGACGTGTGCAACGAGCACGCCAATGATCGCCGCCCCGAGATTGCCGCGAGACACCAGCAACTGATTGCGCACAAGCGCCAACAGCGGCCGCGCCGACAGTCGGAACGACGCCAGCGGCGGCGGAACCGGAATGACCCCGATCAGGTTGATCGCGAGTCCAAGGTAATCGAGCAGATCGGCATGACGCTTCTCGACGATCGTCACGATGTCGCACACGGCATCGTAGAACGCCATCAGGTTGCCGATGATCGGCACCGCGCTCGCGACGGTTTTGAGATCCTCGAACGAAATGTGATTGCCGCTGATCTTGAGCAACCACTTATTGAAACGGTCGCCCCCCGCCGCCACGTCTTTCGGTGAAATATCGCTGAGCCAGGAAACAGCCTGTTCCTTCTCTGCACCGGGTGGAAGTTGTTGTGCCATGTCGTTGTTCGTTCAATTCGTTTTTTTCAAGACGGCTGACGAGCCGCCCTCTCAGGATTTCAACGGTCCGCCAAACCCGCTTGTCGGCAGTTTCATGCCCGTCGCGCCCGCGGCCGACGCCACGGTCGTGGCGCCCTTGCCCGCGATACCGGCCACGCCCGGCAATGCACCGGGCAACGCGCCCTGCAACGCCCCGGACGCCGCATTCGCAGCCGGCGCGGCAAGCGCGGCAAGCCCGCCCTGACGGGCGGCCTGAACCATCCCGGCCACCTGCTTCGCCGCACCGCTCAGGCTCGAGGCGGTCTGCAACGCGGACGCCACGCCGGCGCCACCCAACGCGGTCGCAGCAGCCGGCAATGCGGCGCTCGCGAGCCCGCCGAGGGCCGCACCCGCGCCGCCGCCGCTCACCAGCCCCATCGCCGCGGTCGTCGCGGCCGGCGCCATCCCTTGCAGCTGACTCGCGAGCTGTCCGCTCGCCGCGGCCTGCGCGGCCTCGGGCGACGGTTGCACGGGCTCCGCCGGCCACTTCGCCTGCTTGAAATAGTTCGCCGGCTGATCCGACTCGCGTGGGTCTTTCCCGAATTCGACGCGCACCGCCCCCGGCGGCAAGCCGCTCACGACCGTATAGCCGCTGTTGTCGAGTGCGCCTTTCTTCAGCACGGCGCCGTTCACGTCCTTCACCGTGAACAGCCCGCCCTTCACCGCCTCGCCGTTCACGTACTTGTGAAACAGTTCGAGCTGCCCGGGCTGATCCGGCCGCGGGCTCGGCAGCGGATACCCCATGCTCGCCGGCCCCGCGAACGTATGCGACGCCCCCTTCACATCGACCGCGCCCGGCGTATGAATCTCGATGTCGCCGTCCTTGATGCGGATATATCCGCCGCCGCTCGTCAGCAAAATCCCCTGATCGGCCGCGATCTCGATCCGGTCCGTCGCCGACACCACCCTCACCGCCTTCTGCGCGGTCACCTCGATGTTGTCCGACTGCGCCTGGATCTCGACCTTGCCCTTGCCCGCGAACAGCTTCATCCCCGCGTTCTGCACGAACAGGCTCAGCTTCTGCCCGATGCTGCCGATCAGCGACTTGCCCGCGGCCACGTGCACGCTCTGCCCGCTTGCCACGTTCACGTGATCGTTCGCGACCATATGCACCGACTGCTGCGTCGACATCCCGATTCCCGACGGGCTGCCGAACAGCATCACCGGTTCCTTGAACGCGTTCGCGTTACCGGTGCCGCCGCCCGCCGTGCGCCCGCCCGCCGCGCTGCCCGACTGGCTGTCCTGCGTCGCGTCCGTGAATGCACGCATCGTGTCCTGCGCGTCCTTCAGGCTCTCCGCCTGATGCTGCTCGCTCACGCCCGACATCGCCTCGACCAGGCTCTCGCCCGCCACGAGCTGCTGCTGCGCCTCCTTCACGTCGAGCGGCTGGCTGTTCGCCGCCTTCGGGTGCGTCGTCACGTACAGGCCCTGGCTCGCCCGCACCGCGCCATACGCATCCGAGCGCAGATCGAAACCGCTGCCCAGATACGACCCGCGCGCATTGCCGTTCTGGTCGATGATGTAGCCGAGATGCAGCAGGCTGTTCGCGCTGCTGCTCATCAGTTGCACGCGGTTCTGCCCGGTCGCGTCGTCCATCACGAGCTGGTTGTAGCCGCCGCCCGAATACTCCTTCGATCGATAGCCGGACAGAATCCCGTCGCTATGCCACTGCGGCTGGTTCGCGCCGTTGTACACGCGCCCCACGGCCAGCGGCCGGTCGCAGTCGCCGCCGACGTAGTCGATCAGCACTTCCTCGCCGATGCGCGGCACGTGCACACCGCCGTAGCCGCCGCCCGTATCCGACTGCACGACGCGCACCCAGCACGATGCGTTCTCGTTGCCCGGGTTCAGGCGATCCCACACGAACTGCACGCGAGTCCGGTTCAGCTCGTCGGTATAAACCTCCTCGCCCTGCGGCCCGACGACGATCGCCGTCTCGAGGTGCATCTCCGGCTTTTTATGCTCGAACGGGCTGCGATACGGCACGTTCACGCGCTGCGCTTCGACCTCGACGAGATAGAAGCCGACCGAGCCGTCGTCGTGCGGCACGCGAAACGCGGGGTCGGCACCGTAGCCCTCCTGCGCTTGCGTCAACGCTTCACGCAGGCTGTACGGAAAATCCGCGCTGCCGTTCGAAACGGGGAGGTTGTTCTCGATCCACCATTCGACGCCGATCGCCGCGAATTCGCGCTGGTCGGCCGGATCGCGATCGTGTTCGGGATGATCCGCCAGCGTGAAGCGCCGGCCGGCATCGATCGCACGCACGCCGCCCGCGCCGTGGAAGCGCTTCGCCTCCGACTCCCACTGCTCCATCCGGATCTTCGTCAGATGGTCGCCGCGCGTCTGGTCCAGATACGTGTACGCACCGGTGTATTCGTAGACTTCGAGCTGATCGGGCAATTCGCCCTGACCGGCCATCGTCGGCAGCGACGTGCCTTTCGGATTCGACGGCTGCGCGGGATTCTTGTAGTCGAACGTGCGCGTCGAACGCGTGACGCTCTGCAGCGTGCGCGTGCCCGACCATTGCGTGAACGCATCGGCTTCGCTCGCCGCCCCGCCACGATAGAAGCGCACGGTCTGCGGCGATAGCGGCGCGAACGCCTGCAGGTTGTCGGTCACCACGAGCGTGTGCGACTTGCCGTCGTCGGCCTGCTGCCACGCGCAGTAGAGCCCTTCGTCCTCCATCAGTCGATGGATGAAATGCCAGTCGGTGTCGTGCTGTCGCGTGTACGAGCGGTTCGGCAACGGCTTCGACAGCGCAAAGCGGAAATGGCCTTTCGCCTGCGGATGCTGGTTCAGCACGTCGCTGATGATCTGGTCGACGGTCGTATCGTTCCAGATCCGCTGGTCGCGACGGAACTTCAGGAAATGGGTGAAATCGGCGAACGTGAGCTGATAGGTCGTGAGCCCGCCGTCGGCGCCCAGACGGCGCGCGGTGTGCACGTAGCCGTTCATCGGCCGATAGCTGCGATCGCCTTGCTGAATCCACAACGTGACCGGCTGCGCGATCAGCTTTTTAAGCTCCAGATCGCTATCGGTCGACAGTACGTCCAGCGTGAATTCGTACGCGCGCCCGATACGTGAGCGGCCAACTGCCCGCTGCACGGTCAGGACGTTGCTCCCCAATGGCGTATCGAGCTTCAACAACCGGTCCTGCTGAAGCAATCCGCCGCGCAATGCGGCGATTGTGTTCTGCATGTTCATGGCTACGGCCTTTTCTTCTTTTGACGCGCCCTCGGATGGCGCAGCTTCATTTCGCTTGCGCGATTTTACAGGCAAAACTTTGCACGAATCCCTCCAAAGTAGCCTGATTCAAAAGCACATTTTCAAACGCGCCCGGAAGCCTGATAGATCGACCTCACTGACTGACCGCTCGTCGAAACCGACCCGCGCCGCAGCGATGCCCTTCCCCGTCCCATGAAATCGATTGCAATCAGGGCCAATTCGACTTCCGGCGCGGCGCGGTTGCGAGTAGTGTCTACGTGCCCGTCTGCCGGCCGCCGCCGGGTCCGACCGAGAGCCGGCGCTCACATCACGACACTGAACCCTGGAGATCTGCGATGAAACGTTCGAAGTTCCTGCTGTCGGGCCTGCTGCTCGCGTCGGCCCTCGGCTTCACGGCCGTCGCCGCGCACGCGGACGACCTGCTCGATTCCGTGAAGAAGGCCGGCGTGCTGCGCGTCGGCCTCGAAGGCACCTATCCGCCGTTCAACTCGCGCGGCACGTCCGGCCAGCTCGAGGGCTTCGACGTCGACGTCGCGAACGCGGTCGCCGGCAAGCTCGGCGTGAAGACGCAGTTCATCCCGACCGAATGGAGCGGTATCATCGCCGGGCTGCAGGCCGGCAAGTTCGACGTGATCGTCAATCAGGTCACGATCACGCCGCAGCGCAAGGAGGCGCTCGACTTCAGCGAGCCGTACACGTACTCGGCCGCGCAGCTGATCCAGCGCAAGGACGACACGCGCAACTTCAAGTCGCTCGACGACTTCAAGGGCAAGAAGCTCGGTGTGACGCTCGGCACCAACTACGATCAGATGGCGCGCACCGTGCCGGGCATCGAGGTGCAGACGTATCCGGGCGCGCCGGAGAAGCTGCGCGACCTCGCTGCGGGCCGGATCGAGGCGACGCTCGACGACCGCCTGATGCTGCCGTACATGAT
>NZ_BCPP01000240.1:0-7849 GCF_016586125.1 Burkholderia sp. E168m23 | reverse complement strand
CGATGCTGCTGGTGGCCACCGTCCTCAACTACGTCGATCGCTCGGCGCTCGGTATCGTCGCTCCGGCGTTGTCGAAGGATCTCGCGCTTACCCGCGTGCAGATGGGCGAGCTGTTCGCGGTGTTCGGCCTCGCATACTCTATCGCGCTGCTGCCGGCAGGCGTGCTCGCCGATATGCTGGGCTCGCGCGTCGCGTATGCGCTGTCGCTCGTCGGATGGTCGCTGGCGACGCTCACGCAAGGGCTCGCGCACGGCTATCACATGCTGCTCGGTTCGCGGCTAGCGATGGGCGCGCTCGAAGCGCCCGCGTTTCCGTCGAACGCGCGCGCCGTGACGATGTGGTTCCCGGTCCAGGAGCGTGGCTTCGCGACGAGCGTGTACGTGATGGGTCAGTACATCGGCACGCCGCTCTTCACCGGGCTGCTGCTGTGGATCTCATCCGCGTTCGGCTGGCGTACCGTGTTCTTCGCGACCGGCGCGTTCGGCATTCTGTTCAGCGTCGTCTGGTACCGGCTCTATCGCGATCCGTCGCGCCATCCACGCGTCAACGCGGCCGAGCTGCAGTACATCACCGAAGGGCAGCCGGTAGTGACCGCGCGCGACCGATTCGACTGGTGCATGGCGCTGCGCCTGCTGGGCTATCGGCAGATCCTCGCGATCTGTCTCGGCAAGTTCTGCAACAACACGCTGCTGGTGTTCTTCACGACCTGGTTCATGACCTACCTTGTCGAGGAACGGCACATGTCGATGATCAAGGTCGGTTTCTTCCAGGCGATGCCGTTCATCGGCGCGACGCTCGGTATCCTTATCGCGGGCTATTTGTCCGATCTCTGCATCCGGCGCGGCGTATCAATGTCGTCGTCGCGCAAGGCGCCCCTCGTGATCGGTACCTTCCTCGGCGCATCGATCGTGCTCGTCAATTTCGTGCAGTCGAACGCGCTGGTGATCGCGATCCTAACCGTCGCGTTCTTCGCACAGGGAATCGGCTCGATGTCGTGGGCGGCGGTGTCCGAGATCGCGCCGAAACGCTATGTCGGGCTCACCAGCAGCATCACGAGCCTCGCCGCGAATATCGCAGCCGTCACCACGCCGCTGATGATCGGCTACGTGACGCAGCACACCGGCAACTTTTTCTGGGCGCTGAACCTGATGGGTGCGATCTGCCTCCTCGGCACGCTGTCGTACTCGGTGCTGCTCGGCAAGCTGTCGCGTATCGAGCTCTGACCCGGTTCGCCCCCTTTTACGCTCCACTGCACGTACCGCACACGACCATGATCGAATTCAAATGGGATCACCTGCAACTCTGCTCGGCTGATGCCGAGGCCACCGCCGCGTGGTTCGCGCGCTGCCTGAACGCCGAAATTGTGCGGCGCCCCGGCCGCGTCGACCTGCGGATCGGGGCGATCAACCTCTTCATCACGGCGCTGCCGGACGCATGTCCGGCGATCGTGCCGGACGGCGCGCGCATGCAAGGGATCGACCACTTGGGCGTGCTTGTCGAGGATCTGGATGCGGCTTACGCGCATCTGGTCGACAACGGCGCGGAGATCGTCCAGCCCGTCACGCGGATCCGCGCCGGCGTGCGCGGCTGTTTCGTGCGCGCGCCCGGCGACATCCTCGTCGAGGTGCTGGAGCGGCGCCCGGCCGAGATGACATTCAACTGAACCCGGTCTATAGTCGGCGCAAGCGGCCGCGCACCGGCCGCATCCTCATCACGACTCCCCATGCAGAACTGGATCACCCTGACGGAAGCGGCGCGGCGGCTCGGCGTGCGGGCGCAGACCGTCTACGCGTACGCGAGCCGCGGCAGCATTGCCGTGATGCAGGATCCCGACGATCCGCGCAAGAGCCTGTATCGGGCCGAGGATGTGGTCGCGCTGTGCCGCAAGAAACAGGTCGGCCGCAAGCGAGCGGCGCTCGCGGCCAGCACGATCTTTGGCGCCGAGCCGTGCATCTACAGCGGCATCACCACGTTCTCGAAAGGACGCGCGTGGTATCGCGGGCGCGACAGCGTTCAGCTCGCAGACACCGCCACGCTCGAGGAGACGGCCGCGCTGCTCTGGCAGGCCACCACGCCCGTGTCGTTCGATCCGCCCGCGTTGGCACTACCGCCCGGCGAGCGAGACCGGCAATGCGCGTTCACCATGCTCGCGACGCTGGCCGCGCACGGGCACTCGACGCTCGGCCGTCTCGACAGCGCACTGCACATCGAGGCCGGGCAGCTCGTCGCGATCGTGTCGCGCGCGTTCGGCGCGCACGACGATGCCGGCGCAAGCCCGCTTCACACCCATCAGCGGCTCGCGGCCGGCTGGGGCCTCGACAGCCATGGCGCAGACCTGTTGCGCCGCGCGATGGTGCTGGTCGCCGATCACGAGATCACGAGTTCGGCATTTGCCGCGCGCATCACCGCATCGACCGGCGCGTCGCTGGCAGGCTGCCTGCTGACGGGGCTCGCGACGTTGTCGGGGCCGCTGCACGGCGACGCGTCGGGACGCGTACGTGCGGTGTTCGACGACGTGCAACGATTGGGTGCCGAGCGCGTCGTCGATCATCACCTGAAGTCCGCGATCCCGATTCCCGGTTTCGGCCATCATCTTTACCCCGACGGCGATCCGCGCGCGGACGCGCTGCTTGCGCGGCTCGATCCGCCGACGGAACTCGCGCACTTCGTCGACAAGGTCACGACGCTCACCGGCCAGCGGCCGACCATCGATGTCGCGCTGGCGATGCTGTCGGTGCAGCTTCAGTTGCCGCGCGATGCGGCGTTCGGGCTGTTCTCGATCGCGCGCAGCGTCGGACTGCTCGCACACTGCATCGAGCAGCTGCGCGTCGGCAAGGTGATCCGGCCGCGCAGCCGCTATACGGGGCCGACGCTCGACGATCGGCATCTGCGGCCCGCCGCTGACGACGACGGCAAACAGACGAAAGTCGGCGTGATCAACAAGAACCGCCTGTTCAAGGTGGTGGAGTAACCTGCCGGACAACCGTAAACCAGATTTAGATTATCTCCGTTTGCGAATAAAAGTTGTCACTGGCCGCGGCTGCGAAGACCGGTGTCAACTCCTCCGCGGCGCCGTCAGTGGCGGTCACGCGTTGTGCCAAACCTGAACTTGAACCGACAATCGTACCGTAGCGATAAGGTTCCCTATCCTGCTTGCGCATGCAGCCCAACGTCAGGAGCTGTACGAGACAGCGAATGGCCATTCTGGCGCGCCGCGAACGACTCTGAACGACCCATTGTTGCCGGTCGGAATCGCATTATCCGGCGTCGGCATTAGAGCCGACAGCAGTCATTGAGACAATAATTCGACGGCTAGAAGTAGCCTCCACGCTGCGCACATCCCCTGGCGATGCTGTCGGTAAACCACGCCTTGAGCAATTGAACCGCCTGTTTGGTTCCGGCACTGGCGGGATGGACGAGGTAATATCCGGCGTCCAACGCAAGCGCATTATCGAATGGCTCAATCAGTTCTCCACGAGCCAGTTCCGCTTCTACCAGCAGGGGGCTGGTAAGCACAACGCCTTGCGCGCGCACTGCGGCGTCGATCGCTATCAACGACTGGTCGAACCGGATACCGGTAATGGTTTCGATCTGCGAACCGTCGAGACCGCTGAATCGAGCAAGCCACGTGGCCCAGTGCGGGTGTAGCGTGTTATGGAGCAGTGTCGCCGTGCGCAAATCGTCGGGGCGCTTCAATCGGCGCTGCTTCGCGTATACCGGATGGCAATACGCGCGTGCCTCGTCATGGCACAGCAGTTGAACGGATAGTCGTGCATCCATCCCGTCGAAATGCCTAACCGCGAGATCGACGTCATCCAGTTCGAAGTCGACCATCGTTGTCGATGTGCTCAGGCTCAGCGCAATCCCGGGGTTTGCCTGCAGGAAGTCGGCCATGCGTGGGGCGAACCACTTGGCAGCGAAGCTCGGCGGCATCGACAACCGCACGCCGCTACCGCGACGCTCACGAATGCGATGGCTCGCATGAATAAGCTCTGCCAGGGCGGGTTGAATCTGCGCGAAGTAGGCGCGACCATCCTCTGTCGGCGTTACCTGCCGTATCTGGCGCACGAACAGGGCAACGCCGAGCCATTCCTCAAGCTTCTGAATCTGCTGCCCTATCGCACCAGGCGTCACGTTCAGTTCCCGGGATGCAAGAGTAAAACTGCCGTGCCGCATGGCAGCTTCGAAGGCAGGCAGGGCTTTCAGCGGAGGAATCGATCGCATAGCTTAGTTTTTCTATTCCATAGTCGACATTAAATCATTTGTAGAGCAAGCCGGTGCGGAACACAATCGGGACTTCATCCGCTTTCCTGGTGCGCTGACATGAATCCCGCCTATTTCGCCTTCGCCGCCCTCGGGTTCATCTGGGGCACCAACTTCCTGTTCATGAAGTGGGCGAGCGTCGATCTGGCTGCCAGTCAGATCGTCTTCCTGCGCGTGCTTTTCGGCTTCATCCCGCTGCTCACGGTCGCGCTATTCACTAAGGCGCTCAAATGGCGCCATCTTCGGCACGCTCACCACTTCGTGGTGATGTCGCTGCTTGCGACCGTGATTTACTACTACGCGTTCGCGAAAGGGGCCGGGCTGCTGTTCTCGAGCATTGCCGGGATGCTAAGCGGCGCCATCCCGCTTTTTTCCTTCCTGTGCGCATGGGCGCTGCTGCGCGAGGAGCGACCGAACGCGCGAATGATTGCGGGCATCGCCAGCGGATTCGTCGGTGTACTGCTGATCGCGCGCCCGTGGAATGCGCACGCGGCTGGCGTCAACCTGCTCGGAGTCGGCTATATGGTTGCCGGCTCACTGAGCGTGGGCTGCTCGTTCGTGTACGCGCGCCGCTTTCTTTCCGGCCTGGACCTCTCGCCGCTCGCGCTGTCGACGTGGCAGATCGGCTTCGCACTGGTCCTGATCGGCTGTGTCACGAATTTCGACGGCATCGCGCGTGTAACGAGCGATGCGCGAGCGCTGCTCGGCCTCGTGCTGGGACTCGGTCTGACGGGCACCGGGATCGCTTACATCCTTTATTACTTCATCGTCGGACGGCTCGGAGCAGTGGCCGCGTCCAGCGTGACGTACATTCCACCGGTCGTTGCGTTGCTGATGGGTTCGTGGCTTGCGCAGGAACCGATCGGCGCAGTCGAACTGTTCGCGATGGGCGCAATCCTCGGTGGTGTGTTTCTGCTGCAACGTGGCCGGCAACCACGCGCAGTCGCGGCGCGCGGTCCGGCGAAGGCGGCCGGTTAGGGCCGCAGTGTCGTATGAATGCTTCGATGAAATATCGCGCAGACCGCAATTCGGCATCTCGAAAGAAGTTCACGGGCGAGTGGTCGGCGTACCGGTGCCCGGTGCCATATGAAGCTGACATCCGTGCCATCGGCGCGTAGCGGTCGGCAAATCTATCCAACTCATACCAGCGTAAACAAACATGTCTTCACGGGTCCCCTCGACCATATTCGTCATCGGTGGAACGGGCGCACAGGGATTGCCCGTCATCCGGGCGCTCGTCGCCGACGGCAAATATGCCGTGCGCGCCTTGAGCCGAGATCCTGAATCGCGACGGGCCATCGAGCTCTCCACTCTGGGGAACGTCTCGATCGTGAAGGGCACGTTTGCCGATGAAGCGGTCCTGCGTGACGGTTTTCGTAATTGCAGCGCAGCGTATATCAATCTCGATGGATTCAACACCGGGGAGAAGACTGAGATTTATTGGGCCATCCGATGCTATGAAATAGCCATCGAAGAAGATGTCAAGTTCTTCGTATATGGAAACCTCGATTACGCGCTCAAAAGGTCCGGATACGATTCCCGGTTTCGGACAGGCCACTATGACGGCAAGGGCCGCGTAGGGGAATGGATTCTGTTCCAGAACCTGACAAACCGTGACCGGATGGGCGCCGCGCTGCTTACGACCGGTCCGTATATGGAGATGGCCGTCTCGGCAATGACACCGATGACGCCGTCCGTGGAAAGCGGCGTCGTTACGTGGCGGGTACCACTCGGTGACGGCGCCGTCCCGCATGTAGCGTTCGAGGACTGCGGGTACTACGCACGTTGGCTTTTCGACAATCCGGAGCGTGCGAATGGCATGCATCTCGAGGTCGCGATCGATCATGTCGAGTATGCGAAGCTTGCCGAGGCGTTCGAAGCCGTGACCGGACATCCCGCGCAATATATCGATACCGACCTCGAAGCATACTGGAGCGGACCGCTCAAGGCCGCAGCCGATTTGCCTTCCGGATATAACGCCGATCTCCGCGACAAAAGTACGATGAGCTTCCGCGAAAACTTCACCGGCTTCTGGAATCTGTGGAAGTACGGGATCATCAAAAGAGACTACGCATTGCTCGACGAAATTCATCCCGGGCGAATCAGGACGGTCGAACAATGGCTCAGGCGCGAAGACGAGTTGGGACGAGCACTGGGCAACAAAGGCCTCTGGGAAAGGGTTCAGCCTGAAAATCTGCTCAGATTGCCGCCTGTCTTGAAGCTGTCCGAAGACCAGAGGAAGGGCACGTTATAAGTTCCTCGCGAACGTCTAGCTCAACTGCAAAACGCCTCACTACTTGCCACGCGTTTTCTCACGCTGCGATGCCGGCGAAGATCGTCGACGCTCAACGTCCGAAGCTGTCGGCAAGGCGGCCACCGAGGAACGGCATGCCAATGTCCGGACATGGCCGAACGCGGCCGGCCGCCGCCCTGTGACGCACGACCGGCGCAGATCGACCCACAAGCGACCTTCGGACTTCTCCAAAGCAGCCTTTCGACGTCGCTATATGCATGCGTCCGACAAGATGCTGTGTCTCGGCCACGAAGCTTCCTTTGATAAATTCAGTCTGGCTGATCTCCGAGGATCTCAGGAACAAGCGAGTTGCTGGCAACGAATGCCGCTCACGGGATCTGCCTGCCCGGACCGTAGCGATGCGGTCAGGGAGCGGTCAGAGAGCGCGCATACCCTAAACCTCGCGTCATAGAAGGCAGGGCCAGCGTTAAGCGTGCGCAGCATCTCCGATAGAACAAAAGCAGATGACACAGCGCCGACGAACGGAACCGCGACTGACTTGCCTGCGACCAGAACGCGACCGCATTCGTCCGGCGCAAGCGCGCCGTAGCCCTGGTTCGCCTCCGCCCGGCGACGCGCCCGTTCTTCCCTTTCCCGGCGCGCCTGCGCGCTCTCAAGTGGCCACAAGTCAGCCGCAGGCCGCCGGTTCGGCCACGTATGCACAGCTACGGAATCGAAAGTTCCGACTTCGCCGCCCAAGCCCGAATCGAAGATCAACGGAAAGCCCGCTTGGGTTAACCACTGACGCGCCTCGTTGTCGTCGAATCCCGACAGCGCAATCACGGGCTCACGATCACTTCGACGATAATTCCCATCTACGAACCGCTCAATCAGCCGGGTATCGAATCCGCGCTTCATAAGCCATTCCGACACCACACGGGTCTTGGGGTGTCCGAGCGTGTCGCCATTCAATAGAGCGCCCGTTTCCAGATTCGGCGATTCGACCAGGTCGTCGTCGCATAGATAGATTCTTGAGCCTTTGGTGGTAGAAAGCGGCAGACATGCGAGTGCCCAAAGGTAGGCTTGTCCAAGGTGGCCCAACCCGAAGCAGGAAAGCTCCACCGGGGCTTCGTCAATGGCGCCCCCAATCGAGTCGGACGAATCATCCGGCAAGTCCGGTCGCCACAACGAAAATCCGATGGCGCGGCGTGCAGCCGCTACGCTAATACGCGCGAACGAAGCAAACACCTCGCCCACCGCCACGGCTGCAGCGGCAAGCGGTGCCAGCGCACACCATGGACGCTCAGGAAGCCGCGCGACCTGCGCCGCAGGCCCGACACTCACTTTCCAGCC
>NZ_BCPP01000239.1:0-7859 GCF_016586125.1 Burkholderia sp. E168m23 | reverse complement strand
CGCGGTCGTGCTGCTGTCGATCGCGCTCGGCGTGCCGGCGCGTATGCGCTCGCGCGCGTGCAGTTCCGCGGCAAGCGCTTCGCGCTGCTGGTGTTCCTGCTGCCGCTGATGGTGCCGCCCGTCACGTACGGGATTCCGATGGCGACGGTGATGTACAAGATCGGGCTCGCGGGCACGCTGCCGGGCGTGATCCTCGCGAACCTGGTGCCGGCGCTGCCGTTCGTGATCCTCGTGATGACGCCGTTCATCGAACAGATCGATCCGAACCTCGAAGCGGCCGCGCGCATCTTCGGCGCGAACACGTGGCGCTATTTCCGCTACGTGCTGCTGCCGCTGCTGGTGCCCGGCATGCTCGCGGCCGGGCTGCTCGTGCTGGTGCGCACGATCGGGATGTTCGAGCTGACGTTCTTCACCGCGGGCCCGAGCACGCAGACGCTCGTCGTCGCGCTGTATTACGCGGTGTTCTCGACCGGCGTGCGCGCGCCGCAGTCGATCGACGCGATGGCGATGATCTACATGGCCATCACGCTCGTGTGGGTCGTGATCGCGCTGCAGTTCGTCAGTCCGACGCAGCTCGTGAGCCGCGTGAAGCAGGAACGGCAGTAGGCGAGGGCGGCAACGGACGCGCCAGGCCGCCGTGCAATTGGTTACAAATGGATACCGCGCACGACGCGCGGACGTTGCAGACTACGCGGCGTTCACCCGATCGACAGATATCCATGAAGTTTCACACGTTGCTGATACTCGCCGGGGCTTCGACGCTGCTGGCCGCCTGCAATCTGCTTCACGACGGTCCCGGATCGAGCGACGTCGACGCCGCCGTGCGCCGCGCGCTCGAAGCGGAAAACCACGGCGGGCTGAACGCGCTGTTCGGCCAGCCGTTGCCCGTGTCGGCGGACGTCGTGTCGGCGAAACCCGACGGCGACTGCAAGAAGCTCGGCGATCGCACGTATTCGTGCGACGTCGTGGTCACGTGGCGCAATGCCGATTACTCGCCGTCGCGCGCGAACCTGACCTTCGTGAAGGCGGCCGACGGCGCGTGGCAGACGTCGGGCGTCGACGCGGCGCTCGTGACGGGCACCGCGAAGTCGCTGATCGACCATATCGGCAAGGCCTGGCCGGGCAATGCGGCGAGCGGCGCGTCGGCGCCGGAGTGACGCAGTGGGCCAGTGACGCGCCGGCCACCGGCAAGCCCTCGTTCCGTTCCTCGTGCAGGCGGCCCCATTCGTACGGGCCACGCCGCCCGCTTTTTCGATAAAAGGGCGCAAGCACTTGTCTTATCTCGTTTGACCCCATCCTCGGTATGCGGGCAGGGCTATAGGGAAAACCCTTATCTCAAGGTATAATTCCGGCCATGAGAGAAAGGTCATACCATGCCTGAACGTTTCCAAACCCTTGAAAAATTTGTGTTTTCCCTCGTCGTGATGTCCGCCGTCGTGTGCTCGGCCTTCCTCGCGTACGAGCGTCATCCCGAGATTAAGATCGCGCTGCACGAAGGCGAAGCGCTGATGCGCGAGAGCGCCAAGTACTCGGTCATCTGCTCGCCGTCCAAGGTCGACCCTTGCGTCGAGATGTCCGCATACTGAGCGGCTTGACTGAGCGGCTTTTCCGCCTTTCGGACTTGCCCTACATCACTGCCGGCCTGAATGCCTTAAAGTCGCGTCCACCAGGTATTCAGAAACCGGCCGCAAGATAGGGCGGATGCACGAACCCGTTACGTGCCGAGTCGCTGGCGTAAGCAGCCCCGCATTCAGCCGGCCCCGCTTCGAGCAATCGAGCGGGGCCGTTCTGTTGGTGCGTGTCACACGACGTGCCGCGGTTCACCACCGGCGAACGCGGCGATGTTGTCCACGAGCTGATCGGCCAGCGCCTGCATCGCCTCGTCGCTCGCCCACGCGACGTGCGGCGTCAGGATGAACGCCGGATGCGACAGGATCGCGTGAAACGGATGCGCGGCCGGCAGCGGCTCCTGCGTGACCACGTCGAACCCCGCGCCGGAGATTCGCCCCGACTGCAACGCATCGACGAGCGCGCTTTCGTCCACGAGCCCGCCGCGCGCGGTATTGATCAGCAGCGGCCGGCGCGCCATCCGCGCAAACGCGTGTGCGTCGATCAGGTGCCGCGTGGCCGGCGTGAGCGGGCAGTGCAGCGTGATCACGTCGCTGTCGCGCAGCAGCGTGTCGAGCGGCGCATGACCGTCGCCCGATGTGTCGCCGTGCGCCGCGAACAGCACCCGCATGTCGAGCGCACGCGCGATGGCGGCCACCGCGCGCCCGAGCACGCCGTCGCCGACGATCCCGAGCGTCGAACCGGCCAGGTCGCGAATCGGGTGGTCGAAGAAGCAGAACTGTCCGCTGTCGAGCCAGCGCCCCGCGCGCACCGCGTCGCGATAAGCGACGAGGCTGCGCCGCAGCGCGAAGATCAGCGCGAACGTGTGCTCGGGCACCGTACGCACCGCATAGCCGCGAATATTGCTCACGACGATCCCGCGTGCCGCACAGGTATCGAGATCGACGATGTCCGTGCCGGTCGCGGCGATCGCGATCATCCGCAACGGCCGCGCGGCGGCGAGGGCCGCCGCGTCGAGCCGCACCTTGTTGGTCACGACGATGTCCGCGTCGCGGATGCGCGCCGCGACCTCGTGTGCGGCGGTTCGGTCGAATGTCTGCACTACGTGCGGGAACGGAAACGGCTTCAGCCCGGTCTGCGGCGACAGCGTCGCGCGGTCGAGGAACACGATCTTCGCGGGAGCGGAAACGGAAAACATGGCGGGTCTCGCTGGCAGGCGCCCGGTGGCGCGGAACGGCTTCGATTCTGCCGGCGGCGCGTGCGCCATCGTTTGATCGTTGCGCGAGCGGGCTTTCCCGCAAGGAAAGGCAGAGGCTCGCTACGTGACCGACGCCAGGCTCGCATCGACGGCCGCCTTTCCGTTTCGGAAAGGCGGGTTGACCATCGATCGATTTTCGCCGGGCGCGAACGCCGTCATGATCGCCGTCATCGACAACACGCTTTCATCGGAGACAGTCATGACACGCCCCCTGGACGGCATCCGCGTGCTGGAGCTTGGCCAACTGATCGCCGGGCCGTTCGCGGGCCGGATGCTCGCCGAATTCGGCGCGGACGTCATCAAGGTCGAGCCGCCGGGCGTCGGCGATCCGCTGCGCAAATGGCGGCTGCTGCACGACGGCACGTCGGTCTGGTGGGCCGCGCAGTCGCGCAACAAGACCTCGCTCACGCTCGACCTGCGCACGCCCGAAGGGCAGGACGTCGTACGCCGCCTCGTCGCCGACACCGACGTGCTGATCGAAAACTTCCGACCCGGCACGCTCGAAGGCTGGGGGCTCGGCTGGGACGCACTGTCCGCGATCAATCCGGGGCTCGTGATGCTGCGCGTGTCGGGCTTCGGGCAAACGGGCCCGTATCGCGACCGGCCCGGCTTCGGCGTGATCGCCGAAGCGATGGGCGGCCTGCGCCACCTGACCGGCGAGCCGGGCCGCACGCCGGTGCGCGTCGGCATCTCGCTCGGCGATTCGCTGTCGGCGCTGCATGGCGTGATCGGCGTGCTGCTGGCGTTGCGGCATCGCGAACAGCAGGGCGGCAAGGGGCAGGTCGTCGACGTCGCGCTGTACGAATCGGTGTTCAACATGATGGAAAGCCTGCTGCCCGAATATGCGGCGTTCGGTGCGATACGCGAGCCGGCCGGCAGCAGCCTGCCGGGCATCGCGCCGACCAACGCGTACCGTTGCCGCGACGGCCGGTACGCGCTGATCGCCGGCAACGGCGACAGCATCTTCCGGCGCCTGATGGAACTGATCGGCCGCCCCGATCTGGGCAACGATCCGGCGCTCGCCCACAACGACGGGCGCGTCGCGCAGGTCGCGCGCATCGATGTGGCGATCGGCGAGTGGAGCGCCCGCCACGACCTCGACGACGTACTCGCCGCGCTGAACGACGCGCGCATTCCGTCCGGACGCATCTACGACGTGGCCGACATCGCGGCCGATCCGCACTACCGTGCGCGCGACATGATCGTCGACGCCGCGCTGCCCGACGGCACGCCCGTGCTGGTGCCGGGCATCGTGCCGAAACTCGACGCGACGCCCGGGCGCATCGAGCGACCGGCGCCCGCGCTCGGCGCCGATACCGATGCGGTCCTCGAATCGCTCGGCATCGATGCGGCGACGCGCGACGACTGGCGCACGCGCGGCGTGATCTGACACAACCATCGGGACGAACCCATGAACCGGCATCCGCAACGACTCCATATCCACGAAGTCGCGACCCGCGACGGTTTCCAGAACGAGGCCGCGTTCGTCGACACCGACGACAAGATCGCGCTCGTCGACGCGCTGAGCGCCTGCGGCTACGCGAAGATCGAGGTCACGTCGTTCACGTCGCCGAAGGCGATTCCCGCGCTGCGCGACGCGGAAGCCGTGATGCACGGCATCGTGCGCGCGCCGGGCGTCGTCTATACGGTGCTCGTGCCGAACGTGCGCGGCGCCGAGCGCGCGCTGTCGTGCGGCGTCGACGAGGTGAACCTCGTGATGTCGATGAGCGAGAGCCACAACCGCGCGAACCTGCAGATGACGCGCGAGCAGTCGTTCGCGCAGTTGCGCGACGTGATCGACACGGTGCGCGGCACGGGTGTCGCGATCAACGTGTCGCTGTCGACCGCGATGGGCTGCCCGATGGAAGGCGACGTGTCGGCAGAAACGGTGCTCGCGTGGATGCAGCGCTTCGCGGATCTCGGCGTGCACGGCTTCACGCTGTGCGACACGACCGGCATGGCGTTTCCGTCGCAGGTGCGCGATCTGTCGCGCCGCGCTCGCGAGCGCTTCGGCGCGCTGCAGCTCACGCTGCACTTCCACAACACGCGCGGGATGGCGCTCGCGAACACGCTCGCGGCGCTCGACGCCGGCATCGACCGCTTCGACGCGTCGCTCGGCGGGCTCGGCGGCTGCCCGTACGCGCCGGGCGCGACCGGCAACGCGTGCACCGAGGAACTGGTGCACATGCTCGAGCTCGACGGCTACGATACGGGCATCGATCTTGCGGCCGTGCTCGCCGCGTCGGCGCGGCTGCCTGCGCTGATCGGGCACGACGTGCCGAGCCAGATCCTGAAGGCCGGGCGCCGCTCCGACCTTCATCCGCCGCCGCGCGCCGACGCCGGCGACATGCCCGCGCAACGCGCTTTCTCGTGAATCGTGAACCCCAACAGGAACAGGAGGGAATTCCATGACGCTGATCGACCATCTCGATCATCTCGTGCTGACCTGCGTCGATCCGGAACGGACGAAGCATTTCTACACCGAGGTGCTGCAGATGCAACTCGAAACCTTCGGCGCGGGCCGGCTCGCGTTCCGTTTCGGGAACCAGAAGATCAACCTCCACGTGCGCGGCGCGGAATTCGAGCCGAAAGCGCATGTGCCGGTACCGGGCGCGCTCGACCTGTGCTTCATCGCGTCGGTTCCGCTCGACGACGTGATCGCGCACCTGCGGCGCGTCGACTGGCCGATCGTGGAAGGGCCCGTCGAACGCACGGGCGCGACACAGAAGATTCGTTCGGTCTACGTGCGCGATCCCGACCTGAACCTGATCGAAATCTCCGAGCTGATCTGACGTGCCGGGTGCGGCCGCCTGCACGAGCACCCGCACGCTGCGCGCCCGGCGCCACAGTCCTTCGCCGAAAGCGGACAGGCACGCGCCGCGCCCGCCGATTCCGGATAGCCGTGCGCGGCCGCGCCGCGGATAATGGCGCAACGGCGTCGGCCCGGCCGCCGCCTTCGTCGCGCGCACGGCGCCAACCTGCCGCGCGCATCCGCAACCCGATCCGGGCGATTCCCCAATGACGATCCTCTATCGCGGCATGGACCGCGCGGCGCTCGACGCCGCGTACCTGAACACGAAGGCTGTTCCCGATTTCCCCGCGTTGCTCGCGTCATGCCAGGCGCGCAGCGCAGCGCTGTATGCCGCGACGCCCGGCCGCCGCGACCTGCGCTACGGCGCGCAACCCGCGCAGCGCTTCGACTGGCTGCCGTGCGGGCAGCCCGACGCGCCGCTGTTCGTGTTCATCCACGGCGGCTACTGGCAGCACTGCACGAAAGAGGATTTCGCGTATGCGGCGAGCGGGCCGCTCGCGCGCGGCTACGACGTCGTGCTCGCCGAATACACGCTCGCGCCGGTTGCGACGATGACCGATATCGTCGGCGAGATCGGCGCGCTGCTCGACCATCTCGCGGCCGACCGCGACGGCCTTGGTATCGCGGGGCGGCCGATTCACCTGAGCGGCCATTCGGCGGGCGGCCACCTGACGGCGCTGCATCGCGCGCATCCGGCCGTCGCATCGGCGCTTGCGATCAGCCCGCTCGTCGATCTCGAACCGATCGCGCTGTGCTGCCTGAACGACAAACTGCAGCTCACCGCACACGAGGTCGACGCATACAGTCCGCTGCATCACATCGAGCCCGGCGCCCCGACCGTCGTGGCGGTCGGCGATGCGGAACTGCCCGAACTCATCCGGCAGGCAGACGAATACGCAACCGCGTGCGAAGCCGCCGGCGAGCGAATCGCCCGCACGTGGCTGCCCGGCATGCAGCACTTCGCGGTGCTCGACGATCTCGCGACGCCCGACGGCGCGATGCTCGCCGCATTGCATGCGATCGCGCCGCGCTAGCCATCCCATATCGCACACGCACGGCCGGGCGTATGATCGGCGTCAGACCGGCACGATGACGACGTACGCTCACACGGCCCTCCAGGACCCCCGACATGGTGAACCCGCTTCATTTCGATCTGCAGTCGCTGCGCGTGTTCGCGCTCGTCGCCGAGCACGGCAGCCTGACGAAGGCGGCCGAACACGGCCAGCTCACGCTGTCCGCAGTCAGCAAACGCATCGCCGAACTCGAAAGCGTGACCGGCAGCGCACTGTTCGTCCGGCATGCGCGCGGCGTCGAGCTGACGCCCGCGGGCCGCGCACTGCTCGATCATGCGGCGAAGGTGATCGAGCAGGTCAACCGGATGGCGCACGAGATGAGCGACTACGTCGCCGGCGTGCGCGGCCATATCCACGTCTGGACCAACACGTCCGCGATCGTCCAGTTCCTGCCCGCCGATCTCGCCGCGTTCCTCACCGACAACCCCGGCATCAAGGTCAGCCTCGAGGAGCGGCTGAGTCACGAGATCGTCGACGCGCTCGCGTCGGGCAAGGCCGATCTCGGCGTATTCGCCGACAACGTGCCGGCGCCCGGCATCGAACGACGGCTGTACCGGCGCGACGAGCTCGTGCTGCTCGTGCCGCGCACGCACCGGTTCGCCGCGCGCGAGCGCATCCGCTTCGCGGATACGCTCGACGAGGACTACGTGGGCTTGAGCGACGGCAGCTCGCTGCTCGCGCGGATGACCGACGCCGCGTTCGCGGCCGAGCGCTCGCTGAAGCTGCGAATCCAGGTATCGAATTTCGATGGCGTGAGCCGGATGATCGAGGCGGGGCTCGGCGTCGGCGTGCTGCCGCGCGATGCGGTGACCGGCGAGCGTGCGGCGCGGCTCGGTGTCGTGAAACTCGACGACGCGTGGGCGACGCGCACGCTGTGGGTCGGCGTGAAGGCGGGTAGCGTGCTGACGACCGACGTCGCGAAGCTGTTCGATTTCATGTCGGCGCGGTGAATGCGAGGCAACGCGACGCACGGGTGCGGCTCCGTGCGCCCCGTGCCGATCGCCGCGTCAAACCGGATTGATCTCGTCCTGACTGCGCCGCGTGGTCAGCGGCCCGAGCACGCGCAGCGTGACGGCGACGATGCCGAGTGCGACCGAGATCACGCCGAACATCGCGCCCGCGCCGTAGTGGCCGAGCACCGGCAGCA
>NZ_BCPP01000238.1:0-7864 GCF_016586125.1 Burkholderia sp. E168m23 | reverse complement strand
CTGCGTCGCCGGGTGCGGTTCGGCGCGCCCTTGCCAGCGTGAAAATGTCGGACAATGGCTGCTGCGCGCGCCGCGCCGGCGCCGTGCGTTCAACCGAAGCATTCACGCTTGCGAGATCCCCATGTCGACTCCCTTTCCCCGGGAACTGCTGAAGGCCGCCGATATCGCGAAGATGGAACCGACGCGCGCGGTGCATTCGCTCAATCCCAATGCCGTTCGTCTCAAGCGACCGCTCAGCGACCTGACCGGGCTGACGCAATTCGGCGTGCACCTGCTCACGCTGATGCCCGGCCACGAATCGGCCGAATATCACCGCCACCTGTACGAAGAGGAATTCGTGTACGTGCTGTCCGGCACCGGCGCGGTGACGATCGGCGAGCACGCCAGTGAAATCGGCCCCGGCGATTTCATCGGCTTTCCGCGCGGCGGCGACGCGCATACGGTGCAGAACACTGGCGATGCGCCGCTGGAACTGCTCGTCGGCGGCCAGCGGCTCGAGCACGACGTGTGCGAATACCCGCGCATCGGCAAGCGGCTTTATATCGCGGGCGAGCTCGAGGAGTATGTCGAGCTGCCGAAACAGCCGTGACGGCCGGTTGCACGTCATTTTCCGAGCAAGCTGTTCGTACAAAGTGCGCGCGGGAATTACCGCGGACAGATAGTGCGTGCACATCGAATACTCGGTGAATGTCCCGATCTCGGACGAGTGAGACGATACCCGTCGCCGGCGTATGCATCGCGAAGCCACGAAGGTCGTAAACGTGGCCGCGCGAGATGCGCGATTCGTGCGCCGAATGCTCTTGATTTCAATGGAATGGTTGCCGTCGGCTGCTGCCTATATCGATGCGTCAGATACCTTTTCTTGCTTTTGCCCTTTCGGCCCTTGTGCCCGGTCTGGTGTGGTCGTATTGGGCCGATGATCCCGGGTCGCTCAAATACTCCATCCCAATCGCCTACCTGGGCACGGCAGCGTTTGCCATTCCACAATATCTGCTGGTCACGAAATACTGGCGCGTTTCGATGATTTCATCGTGCCTGTGTGGCAGCATCACGGGGTTGTTGACCTGGATTGCCACTTATTTGATTTGCACCGCGATCTGGGATGACGATGTTTTCAAGGCCGGTGTGGCGGTCGTTCTCGGGTTCATGGCGTTCGTGGGCCTCGGGGCACTGGCGGGCTTCGTGTTCTGGCTCATGCATCGTTGGCAGCGATCCGAACGATGAATTTGCTCCTCGCGAGTGGGGGCGACGACGGATTCCGTATAAAAATCGAATCAATCGCTTTTTGTTTAGATAAACAAAATAAAAATTCGTAAAAACACGGGGTAGAGAAAACGCGTTTATTTGGGCACGCTGGTGCCCATTGTCCGTTTCTGAGTACCGGTATTTCGATAGGTCGGTGCATCTTTTTCGGATACCAGAATGCGGAAATAAATACGCGCCCGGCATTTTCGACCGATTGCGCGGGTGCGCGAAAAGTCACGAAAAGAGTCCTGATAGAAAGCTCAGTAGTTCGAACAAACGGCTTGATTCAAGAACGAAACGGAGACAGGCGATGTCGAGGAACTGGGGGTTGGGAACGGCGCTGCTGGCGCTGTGCGTGGCCGTGGCTTCCTGCGGCGGAGATGGCGATTCGCCGTCGGCCGTGGCAGCGAACATGTCGACGTCCGCGCAGTCGCAGGGCAATGAGAACGGCAACGGCGGCAACGATAACGAAAGCGGCAACGGCAGCGAAGCGGCAAGGAAAAACGCCGACGTCCGCGTCGTCCAATACGTCAACCCGCTGATCGGCACCGACTACGCGACCGACCAGCCGGCCGACCCGGTCGGCTCGGGTCTCGGCGGCGGCACGTTCCCCGGGCCGACGGTGCCGTTCGGGATGATGCAGTGGAGCCCGATGACGCCCACCGCGCAATACGACGGGCGCAAGGGCGACGGCTCCGGTTTCTCCGGCGGCTACTGGTACGGCGACGCGTCGATCAACGCATTCAGCATCCTGCATCTGAGTGGTACCGGCTGCTGGGCGAACGGCGGCTACCTGAACGTGATGCCGCAGCTCGCGCCCGGCGACGCCGGCACGCCGGCCACGTTCGATCACACGAACGAAACCGCGCAGGCCGGCTATTACGGCGTCACGCTCGGCAACGGCATCAAGGCCGAGCTGACGGCGACGTTGCGCACCGGCTTCGCGCGCTTCACGTACCCGGCGCTCGCGCAGGGCCAGCAGGCGACGATCGCGATCGATCCGACCGTGCTGAACAACCGCGCCCAAGGCACGACGAGCGACACGGTCAGCCAGGTCGGCGACCGCGCGCTGTCGGGCACGATCGCGGGCGGCGGATTTTGCTGGGCCGGACATGCGGTGCCCGTCTACTACTACGCGGAATTCAGCCAGCCGTTCGCGGCCAAGCCTGCGCTGTCGAACAACCGCCCCGTCACGCTGACGTTCAACGTCGACAGCAAGCATCCGGACGTGATGATGAAGCTCGGCATCTCGTTCGTCAGCGAAGCGAACGCGAAGGCGAACCTGCGTGCGGAGAATCCGGAAACGGATGCGCAAGGCGAACGGAACTGGCGTTTCGACAAGGTGCGCCGCGCGGCGAGCGCCGCATGGAACGCCCGCCTGAACGCGATCCAGGTCGCGGGCGGCAGCGATGCCGACAAGACCAAGTTCTATACCGCGCTGTATCACGCGTCGCTGCATCCGAACGTGTTCAACGACGTGAACGGCCAGTATCCGGATTTCTACGCGTCGAACGGCGCATCGACCGCGCCGACGCGTCAGGTCGAAAACGGCCGCACGATGTACGCGAATTTCTCCGGATGGGACATCGACCGTTCGTTTATCCAGTTGCAGGCGCTGCTCGATCCGGTGCGCACCAGCGACATCGTGCAGTCGCTCGTGCTTGATGCGAAGGCCTGCGGCGCGTTCCCGCGCTGGGCGTACTTCAATACGGAGACGGCCGTGATGCCCGGCGATGCGGGCTCGATCATCACGGCGAACGCGTATGCGTTCGGCGCGACGCACTTCGATACGCAGGCCGCGCTGTCGATCATGAAGGCCAGCACCGCGCCGGGCGCCGCGTGCGCGGGCACGCCGGTGATGGGCAGCCGCGCGGACTACGACCGGCTCGGCTACGTGCCCGCATCGGGCAGCGGCGACAACCAGACCGCGTCGAACACGCTCGAATACGCCCTGCGCGATTTCGCGGTGTCGCGCTTCGCGACGGCGCTTGGCGACACGGCGACGGCCGGCGCGCTGCTGAAGTCGAGCGGCAACTGGCAACACCTGTTCGATCGCGGCGCGATCCGGCCCAAGACGTCGGCCGGCGCGTGGATCACCGACGGGTCGGGCTTTATGGAAGGCAATGCCGAGCAATACACGTGGTACGTGCCGCACGATCTCGCCGGCGTGATCGCGCAGGCGGGCGGCGCCACGCCGGTCGTCAAGCGGCTCGACACGTTCTTCACTCACCTGAACATCGGCACCGAGCAGCCGTATTTCTACGTCGGCAACGAAGTGACGATGGCCGTGCCGTGGGTCTACGCGTGGGCCGGCGCGCCGTCGCATACGCAGCGCGTGCTGCACGCTTCGCTCGCCAACGCGTTTGGCCCCGGCGCGGCGGGGCTGCCCGGCAACGACGATCTCGGCGCACTGTCCGGCTGGTACGTGTGGGCCGCGCTCGGTCTCTACCCGGTCGTGCCGGGCGTGAGCGGCGTTGCGCTGTCGAGCCCGCAGTTCGAGGCGATCACGGTGCGCGTCGGGCAGCAGGACGGCAGCTACCGCCTGCTGCACATCGCCGCGCCGGGCGCGGGTTCGGGCGACGGCGCGTCGTTCTACGTGAAGTCGCTGAAGCTGAACGGCACGTCGTGGCCCGCCGCGTGGCTGCCGCTCGAGCACATCGCGAAGGGCGGGAAGCTTACGTACGCGATGACGGCGGATGCGAGCGCCGCGACGTGGGGCGCCGATGCATCTGCGATGCCGTCGTTCCCGCGGGCGGCGGGCGCGCAGTAGGGCGGGAGGATCGAAGAGCGGTTCTTGCCGACAGGATCGACGCGGAGAGAGGGAGGGACGAACGGATGAAGCTACGTCACGTGGTGGGTATCGGGTGCCTTGCCGTGTTGTCGGGGTGCGGGGGCGATCAGGGGGCGACAGATGCGAGCGTGCTCGCGCAGATGTCGAACGCACCGGGCAACCAGAAAGATCAAGGCAACCAGAACGACCAGGGCGATCAGAACGATCAGGGGGAAAACGGCGGCGCGCACAAGCGATCGGTGCTGCGCAGCGTCGATCCGATGATCGGCACGGCCAACCTCGACATCAACGCGGACTGGAGCAGCGGCGTGCGCGGCCACGGCCACGTGTATCCGGGCGCGACCGTGCCGTTCAGCATGGTGCAGCTCGGGCCGGACACGACCGGCGGCGCGCATACGCTGCCGTGGAACTGGGATCGCACGTCGGGCTACCAGTACGACGATCCGTTCATTACCGGTTTCACGCATACGCATCTGTCGGGAACCGGCATCGGCTCGGGCGGTGAAGTGCGGTTCCTGCCGACGCTCGCGCCGGTCGATACCGCGACGCTGGCCAAGGTTGCCGCCGATGCATCGATCACCTACGACGCGTCGTTCAGCCACGACGACGAAACCGCGAGCCCCGGCTACTACCGCGTGAAGCTGGCGCCGGTCGGCAGCGGCAACACGCCGTGGAACGTGCAGGGCGCGAAGATTCTCGCGGAAATGACGGCGACCACGCACGCGGGCGTGCATCGCTACACGTACTTCCCGAGCGCGGCGACGCAGAAACGCAGCATGATCGTGAGCATCGACAACCCGATCGGTGGCTCGACCGCGAGCGGCAAGATCCAGGTCGTCGACGCGCGGACGATCGCCGGCTGGCAGTTCACCAACAACTGGGCGAACAACAAGCCGACGTATTTCGTCGCGCGGTTCTCGAAGCCGTTCGATACGCAGCACGTCGCGTTCAGCGCGGACGGCTTCAAGGCGTACCTGACGTTCGCCGACGGCGGCGACGGCGGCGCGGTCGCGGTGAAGGTCGGCATCTCGCCGTCGAGCATCACGGATGCGCAGGCCAATCTCGCGTCGGAAGTCGGCGCGAAGTCGTTCGACCAGGTGCGCGGCGCGGCGGAGCGCGCGTGGAGCGCCGCGCTCGATCGGGTCCGGATCAAGGGCGGCAGCGCCGACCAGCGGACGATGTTCTACACGTCGCTGTACCGCACGATGCTCGCGCCGACGGTCTACAACAACGCGGACGGCAGCTACGTCGGCATGGATTCGTCGAACGACGGCACGACGTCGCCGCCGACCACCAGCAAGCATGCGAACCCGGGCTTCGACTATTCGTCGACGTTCTCGCTGTGGGACACGTTCCGCGCCGAGGCGCCGCTCATGACGCTGGTGCAGCCCGAGCGCGTCGACGGCTGGGTCAAGTCGCTGCTGACGCAGTTCGCGCAGAACGGCAAGGGCGAACTGCCGGTGTGGCCGCTCGCGCAAACGGAAACCTTCACGATGGCTGGCCACCCGTCGATTCCGATGATCGCGGATGCGTACCTGAAGCACCTGACGAGCGCGGGCATCGACGACATCTGGACCGCGTTGACGACCACGCAGCGCGCGAGCGCGCACGGCTTCGACCAGTATCGCCAGCGCGGCTACGTCTATGCGGGCGACAACGCGTCGGTGTCGACCACGCAGGATTATGCGTTCGACGACTGGGCGACGGCCGCGGTCGGCAAGGCGGCCGGCAAGAGCACGGCCGACTACCAGCCTTATCTGACGCGCAGCCAGAACTACCGGAACGTGTTCAACCCGGCGCCGAACAACGGCTGGAAATTCTCGCAGCCGAAGGATGCGCAGGGCAACTGGGTCGCGGGCTTCGATCCGACGGCCGCCGAAAAGACCGACTTCTCCGAATCGAATTCGTGGGTCGACACGTGGAACATCTTCCACGACTTCCCGGGATTGATCACGCTGCTCGGCGGCAAAAGCCAGTTCATCGCGCAGCTCGACCGCACGTTCGATCCGGCCAACCCGCTGACCTTCCAGTACAACCAGGGCTTCCCGGACCTGACCGGCCGCAGCGGCCAGTTCTTCGCGGGCAACGAACCGGCGAACCACCTGCCGTACCTGTACGACGTCACCGGCATGCCGTCGAAGACGCAGGACCGCGTGCGCACGGTGATGGACGACATGTACTCGCTGACGCTCACGGCCGGCGATCGTGCATTGCTGAGCGGCGACAGCCTGAAGGCCGCGCTGAACGATCCGCGACGCGTGCGCGATGCGGCGATTCCCGGCAACGACGACTGCGGCCAGTTGTCCGCGTGGTACGTGCTGTCCGCGCTCGGCATCTATTCGCTGAATCCCGTGGGCGGCGTGTTCTATTTCGGCACGCCGCTGTTCGAGGAGGTGTCGATCGACATCCCGATGGCATCAGGCAGCAGCGCCGGCGGCGCGTTGAAGTTCGGCGGTGCGCGACGCTTCACGATCACCGCGCATACGGCGTCGGGCGCCGCACCGTCGTCGGTCAATCGCTACGTGCAGTCGGTCAGCCTGAACGGCACGCCGCTGCATCGGCCATACATCACCTATGACGAGATGAAGGCGGGCGGCAGGCTCGATTTCGTGATGGGCTCGACGCCGAACGATGCGTGGGTCGGCCAGTGGAACGGCCAGGATCCGAACAGTGCGCTCGCGCCGGCGCTGGCGTTGATCAACTAGTCGGCAGGGACGCCGTAACAAGGTCGCCTTGATTTCGGCGCACATTTGCCGGATTCCGGCAGTACGCCGAGCCCGGCGAGAAGACGGGCCGCAGAGCAACGCGGTCGCTACCTGTACGGGGAACGGTGACGGCAACCGGCCGCACGCCAAGTGTCGACACACCGTCGCGCCGCTTGCGCTCGACTAATGCGGCTTCGCTGTTTGGGGACGTATCAAGTTGACTGACTCGCCGTCACTTGGGTTTCGAGTGGAGCGGTCAGTAGCGGCTTCACCCTTTGACCGGTTTGCCTCTCGCTCACCACTACCGCTATTGCGAAGATGGGCAAATTGCCTTACAATTAATTGAAAAGTAAGGAGATATCGTGTTCGAAGCCACACTTACAAGCAAGGGGCAACTTACATTGCCGGCCGGCATCCGGCATGCGCTTGGCCTCGCCGCAGGCGTGCGGATTGTCTTCACACCACTGGATGACGGTACGGTCATTTTGCGCGCCAAAACCCGCAGCCTGCTTGATTTGCAAGGTGCCCTACCGTCGATCACAAGTGTGCCAATCGATGCCATGGGGATAGGCGACGCTTGATGCCCAGTCTTGATACAAATATTCTGGTGCGTTGGTTGACCAATGACGACGTTGACCAAGTCGCGCATGTCCGTGAGCTGTTTGCCGCTTCGGCTGGACAAGCGGACGCATTCTACATACCGGTAACTGTGATGCTCGAACTCGAATGGGTTCTGCGATCGCGCTATAAATTCGACCGCCAGCAGATCCTGACTGCGCTCACGGCCCTGCTCGAGACGCGGGAACTGAGTTTTGAAGCGGAGGGTGCGCTTGAACGTGCGCTGCACATGTATCGCGAGCATGGCGGGGATTTCGCAGACTGCCTGCACGTCGGTCAGGCTAGTGCAGCTGGTCGGGCACCTCTACTCACGTTCGACGAGCGTGCTGCACGGTTGCCTGGCGCCGAAATTCTTGGTGCGGGGCGAGCGCAGTTGCTATGAGTCCTGCAGGATTGCGGTGATGTCGGCCGTACGTCGCTTAAGAGTCGCAATAGGCAGAACGGGTTCTACTAGAACGTCCTTTTAGGTCCTTCGTGGATGTGATCTTGTCGTTGTCGCCATCAC
>NZ_BCPP01000237.1:0-7867 GCF_016586125.1 Burkholderia sp. E168m23 | reverse complement strand
CGGCCGCGCTCTGCGCGATGATCATCACGAAGCACGAAGCGGCGACCGGCACGAGATCGAGGAACTGCTGCCACGTGACCGACGGCCAGCGCAGCGGCGGCAGGCCGCCCGCCACGGGCCCGAGCACCGCGATGCCGTGCGCGGCGAAGCCGAACGCCGCGCTCGCGGCGATGCTGCCCGCCACCGCGATCATCGGCATCGGCACCCGCGGCAGAAACCGCTTGCACGCGAGAATCGCGCCGACGACGAGCGCCGCGAGCGCGAGCGTCGGCCGGTGCGCATGAACCAGGTGCGTGACGACGTAGTCGAGTTGCGCGAGGCTGCGCGACGCCGGGTACGGCACGGACAAACCGAGCATGTCGCCGAGCATCGCGATCGATACCTGCACGCCGACGCCGGCGAGGAAGCCGACCAGCACCGTGCGCGACAGGAAATCGGCGAGAAAACCGAGCTTGAAGATGCGTGCGAGCAGCAGCATCGCGGCGGTCAGCAACGCGACCATGCCGGCCAGCGCCGCATAGTCGGCGCTGCCGGCCGGCGCCATCGACGACAGCCGGCTCGCGAAAATCGTCGCGGTCGCGGAATCGGCGGCGACCACGAGATGGCGCGACGCGCCGAAGCACGCGAACGCAACGAGCGGCAGGAACACCGTATAGAGCCCCGTAACGGCCGGCATGCCGGCGATGCGCGCGTAGCCGAGCACCTGCGGGATGTCCATCGACGCGAGCGACATGCCCGCGAAGATGTCGCGCATCGCCGCCGCCCGGCGGACCGGGAGGATGCCTTTCAGCAGCCGCACGCGTGACGAACGGCTTTCGTTGGAATCTTGCATAGGTGAAATGCGTGAGGTCGAGTGGCGGGGGCCACGAACGGGTGCGCGACGGTGTCGCCTGTCGCTCACCGTCGCCGGACGGGCCGCATGGGCCGCACGCCAACGCGAGCAGCACACCGACGACGCCTGCGACGTCCGCATGATTGCATGGATCGCGGATCCCGCGTAGCGAAGCGCAAAGGCGTGCCGTCATGGCTTCCGGCCGATTGCATGCTGGCGGATGGCGCGTCCGGCAACCGGCTCGCGCGCCGGCTTGCGGTGATGTCGATTCGCGGCTCGCCTTCACCGTAATGCAGAGGACACCTGCACAATGGTGAGCCGATTCGGGAGCCGATCGCCCCGCCTTCACGGCACGCGTCCGGAACCCGATGGCACAATCACGGTCCCTTTCATGTGCCCTTCATCGGGCGCGCGCCGCATCGCGGCGCCGATTCAACGCACGAGAAAGCCCCTGTCCGCCTCTATGACCCTGAACGAATCCTGGTTTGCGCCGCTCGTCGGCATCCTCGTCCTGCTCGCCGCCGCCGGCGCGATCACCGCCGTCGTCCACTTCCTGCTGTTTCGCGTGGTCGCGCGGCTCGCGCGGCTGTCCGCCACGCGCGTCGACGACGCGCTGTTCGAATTCGGCGCCTTCAAATGGCTGAACCGCATCGTCCCGTTCGTCGTGATCAAGCTCGGGCTCGGCGCGGTGTCCGGCATTCCCGGCCTGGTCGCGCAGGTGGTCGACAAGGTGCTGTTCGCGCTGATCGTGTTCCTCGTGACGATGACCATCAGCGCGACGCTGTCCGCGCTCGAACACACGCACCGCACCGCGCAACGCGATCAGCCGCGTCTGTCGCTGAAAGGCGCGATGCAGCTGGTCAAGCTCGTGATGTTCATCACGGCCGCGCTCGTCGTGATCGGCGATGCGACCGGCAAGCAGATCGGCCTGCTGCTGTCCGGCATCGGTGCGATGTCCGCGGTGCTGATGCTGATCTTCAAGGACACGCTGCTCGGCCTCGTCGCCGGCGTACAGCTGTCGTCGAACGACATGCTGCGGATCGGCGACTGGATCACGATGCCGTCGGCCGGCGCGGACGGCACGGTCATCGACATCACGCTGAACACCGTCAAGGTCGCGAACTTCGATCACACGATCATCACGGTGCCGACCTGGAAACTGATCACCGAGAGCTACCAGAACTGGCGCGGCATGACCGAAGCGGGCGGTCGCCGCATCAAGCGCGCGCTGTTCATCGATGCGACGAGCGTGCGCTTTCTCACGAACGACGAGATCGAACGGCTCGAACGCCTGACGCTGCTGAAGGACTATCTCGAAGACAAGGTCGACGCGATCGAGCAATGGAACGGCACGCTCGGCGCGGCCGGCGAGTGCCCGGCGAACCGCCGCCAGCTGACGAATCTCGGCACGTTCCGCGCGTACGTCGCGAACTACCTGAAGGGCCATCCGCGCATTCGCCGCGACATGACGAACATGGCGCGGCAACTGCCGCTCACGGCCGAAGGCATTCCGCTCGAACTGTACTGCTTCACCGACACGACGACGTGGGTCGACTACGAGACCATCCAGGCCGACCTGTTCGACCACCTGATCGCGGTGCTGCCGGAGTTCGGGCTGCGCGTGTACCAGCATCCGTCGGGCTTCGACATGCGCCAGATGGTCGACGCCGCGCAGCCCGGGTTGCAGGCGCCGCGCGCGGCGTGATACCGGCCATGGCGGCAGGCCACCGGCCGCCGCGTGCCGTGCCGGCGGGCGGCAACGCTCACCGCGCCGCGCACTCCGACGCGAGCCGCCCCAGCACCTTCAGCGCGTCCTCGATCTGCCGCGACCACGGGTAGCTGTAGTTGAGCCGGATGAAATGCCGGTAATCGGTGCCGGCCGAGAACATGTGCCCGGGCCCGACCGTGATCCGCTGCGCGAGCGCCAGCGTGTACAGCTTCATCGCATCGACCTGCGGCGGCAGCTCGACCCACAGCACGTACCCGCCCTGCGGCTGCGACAGCCGCGTGCCTTCCGGGAAGAAGCGCCGCACCATCGCGCTCATCAGGCTCGCCTGCTGCGCATACTGCTTGCGCATGCGCCGCAGGTGAAAATCGTAGCCGTCGTGTTTCAGGTACTCGGCGATCGCGAGTTGCTCGATCGCGGGCGTCGCGAGCGTATTCAGGAATTTCAGCTTCTCGACCTGGTCGCGGTAACGGCCCGGCATCGCCCAGCCGATCCGGTAGCGCGGCGACAGGCTCTTCGTGAACGACGCGCAATGCAGCACCAGTCCGTCGCGATCGAACGACTTCAGCGCGCTCGGCGCCGTATCGCCGAAGTGCAGCTCGTGATAGACGTCGCTCTCGATCGCCGGCACGCCGTGCTTCGCGAGCAGTTCGACCAGCGCGCGCTTGCGCGCATCGGGCATCTGGAAGCCGAGCGGATTCTGGAAGTTCGGCATCACCATGCAGGCCGCGATGCGCTCGTTCGCGAGGATTCGCCCGAGCGCGTCGAGATCGATGCCGTCGCCCGGGTGCGTCGCGACTTCCAGCGCGCGCATGCCCATCCGCTCGATCGCGTGCAGCATCGCATAGAAGGTCGGCGACTCCACCGCGATCGTGTCGCCCGGTTTCGCCACCGCCTGCAGGCACAGGTTGATCGCCTCGGTCGCGCCGATCGTCATCACGATCTCGCCGGGCTCGACCGCGACTCCGCGCTCCGCATAGCGCCGCGCGATCTGGCGGATCAGTTCCTGGTTGCCGGGCGGCAGGTCGTCGATCACGCCCCAGCGCGTGCGGCGCCGCCCGATCGCCTGCGCATAGCGCGCGAGGCGCTGCACCGGAAACTGCGACGCGTCGGGATACGGCGAGCCGAGCGGCACCGCGTCGTCGCGCGCGATCGAGCGCAGCGTCGACAGCACGAGCCGGCTCACGTCCACGGCCGACGGCTCGGCGGCCGGCGCGGAGACATGCAGCTCGGCCTCGGCCGGCGCCGCCGCGCGCGCCCGCACGAAGTAGCCCGACTGCGGCCGGCTTTCGATCAGGCCGCGGCTTTCCAGCACGAGGTACGCGCGCAGCACGGTCGTGACGCTGAGCTGCTGCTGCCGGCTCGCCTGCCGCACCGACGGAATCCGCTCGCCGGGCCGGTACACGCCCCGCTCGATCTGCGCCTGGAGATCGTCGGCCAGTTGTTCGTAACGCTTCACGCGCCTCCCTTTCAACTTCCCTTCAGCAACACAGTTGCGATCCGCACTGTCTGAATGGCCGAAACTGTACTCTTTTTTGAAGTGAACAGGTGTACACACAGCGGGACGGAGGCCGCGCGTACTCTGCACGCATCGACCCCGACACCCGCATCATGAAAAAGAAATCCGCCACCGCGCGCATCGAACCGTACACCCACCCGGCCGCCGGCTGGGGCGCGCTGAAAGCCGTCACGATCAACCTGATCAAGGAAAAGGTCGCCGGCGGCAACTACCGCACGCTGCTGCGCCAGAACCAGCCGGACGGCTTCGACTGCCCGGGTTGCGCGTGGCCCGACCGCCAGCACGCATCGACGTTCGAATTCTGCGAGAACGGCGTGAAGGCCGTGGCCGCGGAAGCGACGAGCAAGCGCGTGACGCCCGACTTCTTCGCCGCGCACACGGTGACCGAACTGCTCGAACAGTCGGATTTCGAACTCGAACAGCACGGCCGGCTCACCGACCCGATGGTGTACGACGCGCAAACCGACCGCTACGTGCCGATCGCGTGGGACGACGCGTTCGCGCTGATCGCGCGCCACCTGCGCGCGCTGCCCGACCCGAACCAGGCCGCGTTCTATACGTCCGGCCGCGCCAGCAACGAAGCCGCGTTCCTCTACCAGTTGTTCGTGCGCCTGTACGGCACCAACAACTTCCCCGACTGCTCGAACATGTGTCACGAGGCGACGAGCCGCGGGTTGCCGGCGTCGGTCGGCGTCGGCAAGGGCACCGTCACGCTCGACGATTTCGAGCATGCGGATACGCTGCTGATCTTCGGCCAGAACCCCGCGACCAATCACCCGCGGATGATGGGCGAGCTGCGCGAGTGCGCGAAGCGCGGCGCGACGATCGTGTCGATCAACCCGCTGAAGGAGCGCGGGCTCGAGCGCTTCGCCGATCCGCAAAGCCCGCTCGAGATGCTGACGATGTCGGGCACCAAGATCGCGTCGACGTTCATCCAGCCGACGATCGGCGGCGATTTCGCGCTGATCAAGGGGATGGCCAAGCGCGTGCTCGAACTCGACGACGCCGCGCGCGCCGCCGGTGCGCCGCGGGTGCTCGACACCGCGTTCATCGACGCGCACACGGCCGGCTTCGACGCGTTCGCCGACGATCTGCGCGCCGAAAGCTGGTCCGCGCTGACCGCGGAAAGCGGCGTGCCGTACGAGCAGATCGACGCGCTCGCGCAACTCTATGCACGCAGCGAACGCGTGATCGCGACGTGGGGAATGGGCATCACGCAGCACAAGCATTCGGTCGCGACGGTGCAGATGCTGACCAATCTGATGCTGATGCGCGGCAACATCGGCCGCCCCGGCGCCGGCCTCTGCCCGGTGCGCGGTCATTCGAACGTGCAGGGCAACCGCACGGTCGGCATCGAGGAAAAGCCGTCGCAGGCGTTTCTCGACCGGCTCGGCCACGTGTTCGATTTCGAACCGCCGCGTCATCACGGTTACGACGTCGTCGAGACGATCGAAGGGATGCTCGACGGCCACGTGAAGGTGCTGATCGGCCTCGGCGGCAACTTCGCGATGGCGACGCCCGACACGCCGCGCACGTGGGAAGGCATGCGCCGCTGCGAACTGTCGGTGCACATCACGACGAAGCTGAACCGCAGCCATCTGATCCACGGCCGCGACGCGCTGATCCTGCCGACGCTCGGCCGCACCGAGATCGACCTGCAGGACAACGTCGCGCAAGGCGTGACGGTCGAGGATTCGATGAGCATGGTGCACGTGTCGTACGGGATGAACAAGCCCGCTTCGCCGAACCTGATGTCGGAGCCCGCGATCGTCGCGCACATGGCGCACGCGCTGTTCGGCAGCGGCAAGATCGACTGGCTCGCGTACAAGGATGACTACGCGAAGATCCGCGACGCGATCGAGGCGACGCTCGACGGCTTCTACGACTACAACACGCGCATCGCGCGGCCGGGCGGCTTCCATCTGCGCGTGGCCTCGCGCGACCGCGAATGGCTCACGCCGACGGGCAAGGCGAACTTCATCGCGCACGCGCTGCCGACCGACACGCCGATCCAGCGTGCCCGCGCGCTGCACGGCGAACGGCTGATGACGCTGATGACGACGCGCTCGCACGATCAATACAACACGACCGTCTACGGGCTCGACGACCGCTACCGCGGCGTGTTCGGGCAGCGCCGCGTGGTATTCGTCAACCGCGACGATCTCGCGATGCTCGGCCTGAAAGCCGGCGAATGGGTCGACATGGAAACCGTGTGGCACGACGGCATCGAGCGGCGCGCGGCGGGCTTCCTGCTCGTCGAATACGACATCCCGCGCGGCTGCATCGGCGCGTACTACCCGGAAACCAATCCGCTCGTGCCGCTCGACAGCGTCGGCGACGTGTGCAACACGCCGACGTCGAAATCGGTGCCCGTGCTGCTGCATCGCGCGGCCGCGCCGGCCTCGATCGCCGCCTGACGGAGCACGCCGATGATCGTTCGTCCGCGCGAACACTGGCTGCGGATGCTGCTCGTCTGGAACGGCTCGGTGCTGCCGACCATCCTGCCGCAGCTCGTGCTGACGCTCGCGATCAGTCTCGTCGCCGTGTGGGGCGGCGGCCGCGTGCTCGGCGAGAAGGTGCCGCTGAATCCGACGCCGTTCACGCTGATCGGCCTGACGCTCGCGATCTTCGCCGGGTTTCGCAACAACGCCAGCTACGAACGCTATCGCGAGGGCCGGCAGCTGTGGGGCGGCGTGCTGACCGCCACGCGCACGCTGGTGTCGCAGGCGCTCTGCTACGGCGCGGTGGACCGTGACGACGCATCGCGCCGCGCGTTCGTGCGCACGGTCGTCGCGTTCGTCTACACGCTCAAGCATCAACTGCGCGGCAGCGACCCGGCCGCGGACCTGCGTGGGCTGCTCGATGGCGCCACCTATGCGCGCGTCGCCGCTTCCCGGTTTCGCCCGGTCGTCATCGTGCACGCGCTGCGCGAAGCGTTCGCCGCGCGCGCCGATGCGGGCCAGCTCGCCGACACGCGGCTGTGGATGCTCGATGCGCGCCTCGACGATCTCGTCGCGATGGTGAGCGGCTGCGAGCGCATCGCGTCGACGCCGATCCCGTTTTCATACGACGTGCTGCTGCACCGGACCATCTACGCGTATTGCGTGTTGCTGCCGTTCGGCCTCGTCGATTCGATCGGCGCGGCGACACCTTTCGTAACAGTTTTCGTCGCCTATACGCTGATCGCGCTCGACGCCATCGCCCACGCGATCGCCGAGCCGTTCGGCGACGGGCCGAACCATCTCGCGCTCGACGCGATGACGCGGCAGATCGAGCGCACGCTGCTCGAACTGAACCGCGAGCCGCTGCCGGCCGAGGTGATGCCCGGTCCGTCGTACCGCCTCACCTGACTCGCTTCACCTGACTCGCGCCGCTCAATCGCGGCGGCCGCGCAGGAAGCCGCCGTGCTCGGCGGTTGCGTCCGCGATCCGCCGCAGCAGCACGATGCCGTTCAGCAACGCCTGCGCCGCGTCGCCGTCGCGCGCGGCCATGCGACCGCGCAACAGGCGGGCCGCCGCGTCGCAGGTCTGTTCGAGCCGCGTGAAATCCGCACGGGCGACGCGAGCGCGCACCACCGCCGCCACACGGCGCGCGACCGGTTCGCGCGTGGCCAGTTCGGCAAGCGACAGCAGGCTGTCGCCGATTCCCCAGATCGCGAGCAGGTCGCGCATGTCGCGCTCGATCAGCGTCTGCGGCAGGCTGCCCGCGAAACCGAGCTCGCGCGCGAGACGGTCGGCCGTGCGGCTCAGCCACGCACTTGCGTGCCACGCCCCCGGATCGCGCGCGATCT
>NZ_BCPP01000236.1:0-7899 GCF_016586125.1 Burkholderia sp. E168m23 | reverse complement strand
CGACGTCGTCGCGCTCGTCGCGATGGTGCCGCCGCTGGTCTGGCTGTGGAGGAGGGATACCGCATGAACACGTTGCCTGCTTTCGACTGGGCGCTCAACCTGCTGATCGTGCAGGGCGCGATGGGCGCATTCGATACGCTCTACCATCACGAACTCACGCAGGACCTGCCGCACAGCCCGCGCGCGCGGCTCGAACTGACGATTCACGCGGTACGGTCCGTGCTCTACGGCCTCGTGTTCGCGTCGATCGCGAACGTCGCATTTCATGGCGCGTGGGTCGCGGCCCTCGCGGCGGTCGTGTTCGTCGAGGTGGTGCTGACGTTGTGGGATTTCCTCGTCGAGGACCAGAGCCGCAAGCTGCCGGCGACCGAGCGCGTGCTGCACACGCTGCTGGCCGTCAACGGCGGCGCGCTGTTCGGGATGATCGCGATGCAACTCGCCGCGTGGGCGGCCGAGCCGACGGCGCTGCACGCGATCGACGTCGGCTGGCGCGGCTGGCTGCTCAACCTGTTTGCCGTCGGCGTGACGGTATCGGGCGTGCGCGACGGGATCGCCGCGTGCCGCCTCGCGCGCCGCGCGCCGGACGCCAACCCGTTCGCGGGGCAGCGGCCCGGCCACATGCTCGTCACCGGCGGCACCGGCTTCATCGGCGAAACGCTCGTCAACCAGCTGCTCGACGCAGGGCAGACGGTCACGTTGCTGGCGCGCGATCCGCTGCGCGCCGCCTACCTCTTTCAAGGCCGCGTGCGCAGCGTGACGTCCATCGACCAGTTGCAGCCGCACGAGCGCTTCGACACGGTCGTCAATCTCGCCGGCGCGCCGGTGCTGGGCGCGCGCTGGAGCAAGCGCCGGCAGGCGCTGCTGCTCGCCAGCCGCGTCGGCGTGACGCAGGCGCTGATGCGCTGGGTGGAAACCGCCGAGGTCAAGCCGCGCACGTGGATCCAGGCGTCCGCGATCGGCTACTACGGCGTGCGGCCGGGCGACGAACGGCTCGACGAAGGCAGCAGCGCAGGCACCGGTTTCATGTCGGATCTGTGCCGGCGGTGGGAGGCGGCCGCCGAGCCGCTCGAACGCCACGGCGTGCGCGCGGTGGTGCTGCGGCTGGGCATCGTGTTCGGCCCCGGCGGGGCGTTGCGCCCGATGCTGCTGCCGCATTACTTCGGGCTGGGCGGCCGCTTCGGCGACGGTGCGCAGGTGATGAGCTGGATTCACCGCGACGACGTGCTGCGAATCGTGGCGCGCGCGATGTCGAATCCGGGCATGCACGGCGTCTACAACGCGGTCGCACCGGTGCCGCTGACCCAGCGCGCATTCGTGCAGGTCGTGACGAAGGTGCTGCGCCGCCCCGCATTTCTGCACATGCCGGCCGCGCCGCTGCGCGCCGCGATGGGCGAGATGGCCGAGCTGCTGCTGGACGGGCAGCGCGTGATGCCGGCACGCCTGCATCAGGACGGGTTCATGTTCCGCTTCCCGACCGCCGAGCACGCGCTGCGTGACCTGACGAACCGGCCGCACACCGATTTCGCGCCCGCGGTCTGCCGTTTCCCGCGCGGTCGTGTATAAATCGGCGTGAACGCGTTCGGAGCGTGCCGTGCGCCCCGAACACGCCGCACCCGACCTCTCAAGGAGACTGCATGCTGCACGTCCTCGGCAAGATTCCGTCCATCAACGTCCGCAAGGTGCTGTGGCTGTGCACCGAACTGAACCTGCCGTTCGAACAGGAAGACTGGGGCGCGGGCTTCCGCACGACCCACGATCCGGCCTATCTCGCGCTGAATCCGAACGCGCTCGTGCCCGTCATCAAGGACGACGATTTCGTGCTCTGGGAATCGAACACGATCATCCGCTACCTCGCGAACCGCTACGGCGGCGATGCGCTGTATCCGGCCGAGCCGCAGGCGCGTGCGCGGGTCGACCAGTGGATCGACTGGCAGGGTTCGGACCTGAACCGCTCGTGGGTCGGCGCCTTCCTCGGCCTCGTGCGCAAGTCGCCCGACCACCAGGATCCGAACGGCATCGCACAGTCGATCGCCGGCTGGACGACGCACATGCGCGTGCTGAATGCGCAACTCGAAAGGACCGGCGCGTACGTGGCCGGCAACACCTTCACGCTCGCGGATATTCCGATCGGCCTGTCGGCGAACCGCTGGTTCGGCACGCCGTTCGAGCATCCGGACCTGCCGGCGGTGTCGCGCTATGTCGAACGTCTCGCGACGCGTGAAGGTTTCAAGCAATACGGCGGCAGCGCGAATCCGTAACGCAGCGCGGGTCGCGCTTGAAGCGGCGGTAGTGCAATCGCCGCCGCTTCACGATCGATTCACCGGCGCGCCTTCCGTCGTCACGCACCGGGCGCCGGCACCGCATCGAGCACGCGGGCGAGAAACGCCTCGTGATTCCACGCGGCTTCCGGCCGCGACAGCCCGAGCCGCACGACCACCAGCTCGCGGCTCGGCACCACGCTCACGAACTGGCCTTCATGGCCGACCGCATGAAACGCGTCGGCCGGCATCGCCCGCGCGTGCGGATCGCGTTCGTTGAACGGCTCCGGCACCTTGACCCACAGCTGCGCGCCGAATTCCTGCCGCGACGACTGCGGCGTCGCGCGCGTCAGGTAGCGCACCCAGCCTTCCGGCAGCAGCCGCTGCCCGTTCCACACGCCGTCCTGCAGCAGAAGCTGCCCGAAGCGCGCCCAGTCGCGTGCGCTCGCATACATGTACGACGCGCTGACGAGCGTGCCGGACGCGTCGGGTTCGAACACCGCGCTGCGCATCCCGAGCGGCGCGAACAACGCGCGGCGCGGAAACGCAAGATAGTCCGCGTCGCTGCCGCCCAGCGCTTCGCGCATCACGCGTGCCACGATCGCACTCGTGCCGCTCGAGTAGGACCACCGCGCGCCGGGCGTCGCGGCCAGCGGCTTCGCCGACGCGAACCGCGCGGTATCGGGCTGCGTGAACAGCATCACCGCGACGTCGGACAGCGGGTCGTCGTAGTCCTCGTTGAACTGCAGGCCGCTCGTCATCCGCAGCAGCTCGTCGAGCGTGATGGCCGCGCGCGGATCGCCGCTGCCGCGCCATTCGGGCAGCAGCGCCGACGCGTCCGGCGACAGCTTGTGTTGCGCGACCAGCGCGCCGACCAGCGCGGCCGTGACGGTCTTCGTCATCGACCAGCCGGGCAGCGGCGTATCGGCCGTGAAGCCGGGCGCATAGCGTTCGGCGATCACGTGGCCGCGCCACATCACGACGACCGCGCGCGTGCGCCGCGGCCGCGCCGGATCGGGTTCGTCGAATGCGCGGTCGAGCGCGGCCTGCAACTGGTGCGCGTCGACGCCGGCGGGCGGCGAGGCCGGTGCGGGCGGCTCGACCTGCGCGGGCGGTGGATCGGGGAGGGGCGGCAACGCGGCGGGCAAGGTGGCCGCCGCCGCGCCGGTCGGGGCCCCAAGAGCGAGCGTGCAGCCGAGCCCGGGCCGGAAGTCGGCTTCGCGTTCGGCGAAGCCGGCGAAGGTCGCCACCGCACGATGATGGTCGGGATCGAGCGACGGTCGCACCAGTTTCAGCAACGGATGGACGCCGGCCATGATGTCGACGTCGATCACCGACGCGGCCGGGCGGCCCGACACGAACACGCCCGAACACAGCGCCTTGGCCGCATAGCCGGTCGCGATCGGCGCGAGCCGGGACAGCATATATCCCGTGTAGCCGATCGCGGCTACGAGCGCGAGCGCGACACCGCGCAGCATCAGCTTCTTGAGGGGAATCGTCATGCGCGAGCGTCCTCGGTGGCGTGCCGGCCGGCAACGATCCGGCAGTGTCGCAGGTTCGGGCGCGGCGGTGCAATCGCGGCCGCGTGACGCGTGACGCGTGACGCGTGACGCGCGACGGTGATGACGGTCGCAGGCGTTCGCGCTGCCGCGTGCCCGACGGTTCGGCCGGCGTCGCGTGGCGGGCGAGTTGATATCGGGCCGGCCATCGGCCGATAATCGTCCGGCATTGTTCTCCCAGTCCAATTGTCCAACCGAGATCGGAAAACGCCATGTCCTACGACAACAACAACCCGTTCGCCCGAATCCTGCGCGGCGAACTGCCGTGCGTGAAGGTCGCCGAAGACGACGCGACGCTCGCGATCATGGATCTGATGCCGCAGGCCGACGGTCACGTGCTCGTGATCCCGAAGGAGCCGGCCGCGCAGATCTTCGAGCTGTCCGGCGACGCGGCCGCGGCCGGTATCCGCATGACGCAGCGCGTCGCGGCGGCGGTGCGCGCGGCGCTCGAGCCGGACGGCGTGTTCATCGGCCAGTTCAACGGCGCGGCAGCCGGCCAGACCGTCCCGCACGTGCATTTCCACGTGATTCCGCGCTGGGAAGGCGCCGAGCTGCGGATGCATGCGCGCGACGTCGCCGACGCGGCGACGCTCGAAGCGCTCGCGCAGCGCATTCGTGCCCGCTTCGTGTAACAGCCCCAGCGCTGTCGGCGCGGCCGCCGCCCACCGGCGGGCCGTTGCGCCGACCCAGCCTGTTTCAGCGGTCACACGGGGTAACACGTGTAACGGCCCGGGAAACTCGGCCGGCCACGCCCGGCGCTAGACTCCGCGCATCGTTTCATCGAGCGACAGGAAGGGGCGTTGCCTCTTCGTGCCGGCCGCCGCGTGGTGCGGCGGCGCGGCCTTCGCGCGGTGCCATTGGTCTTTCGCGCCGGGAACCGAACCATGTCCAGACTTCTCATCATGCTTGCCCTGATCGGCGGCCTGTCCGGCTGCTACGTCGCGCCGCCGTACGGCTACGCGCCCGCGCCGGCCTACTACGGCTATGCGCCCGCGTATTACGCGCCGCCCGTCAGTGTCGGGATCGGCGGCAACTTCCGTATTCGCTGACCCGTCGCGGCGCGCCGGCCGGCCGTCCTGGCCCGGTCGGCCGTCTTCGGCCTGACGATGCGCGCGAACTTCCGCGCCGCATGACGGCCGCGCACGGCACCCGGTGTGCGCAGTTCCTATACTTCACAGGAAAGCGCATCCCCGCGAGGCCGTCATGACAGTCACCCCCAAGGTCATCGTCCTGTCGAGCGTAGCCACGCTCGTCTATCTCGGGCTCGCCGTGCTCGGCAGCGGCGGGTTCGCCGCGTTCTTCTCGCATCCGCAACTGACCGTCGTCGCGATCGCGACCCTTGTGATGGCCGTCGCCGCGCTGTTCACCGAAGGCAACCTGAGCAGCGGCGAACGCGAGAACCGCGACAACCGCTGGGTGCTCGCGGCCTTCGGGGTGAGCGGCTTCCTGCTCGCGTACCTGCCGGCGCTGACCGACCGGTTCGACGTCTGGACTTTCGGCGGCGATACGGTGCGCTGGATCGGCGTCGGGCTGTACCTCGCGGGCGGCGTGCTGCGCATGTGGCCCGTGTTCGTGCTAGGCAAACGCTTCAGCGGGCTCGTCGCGATCCAGCCGGGCCATACGCTCGTGACCGGCGGCATCTACAGCCGCATCCGCAATCCCAGCTATCTCGGCCTGGTCATCAATTCGCTCGGCTGGGCGCTGGTGTTCCGCTCGGGCGTCGGCGTACTGCTGGTCGTGCTGACGCTCGTGCCGCTCGTCGCGCGAATCCGCTCGGAGGAAGCATTGCTGCGTTCGCAATTCGGCGCCGAATACGACGCGTATTGCGCGCGGACGTGGCGGTTGCTGCCCGGCGTGTACTGACCCCGTCATCTTTTCTCTTACCGTCGTTCGGATGCCCGTTACCGGCGTGTGCGGATGTGTTGCCACGTGTGTCTCGAACGTGCGACTGCGTGCATGATCGGCGTGTCGCGACGTGGGGTCAGACTGCCGCCGGAGCAAATCCCGGCAAGGGTTTCAGCCGGATTCGGCGGGCACGTTGAATGTCTGTGATTCGTAAACAACTTGTTACCACAATGTCTACGGCAGGAATGCGGGACCGGTGCTATTCTTCGCCGCAAGCTCATTGAAATGAATTGGTCCGCAGTCCGGCACAATGCCTGGCCCGACGTCGATCGATTCAGATCGTCGTACCGAGCGGACCTCGATAACCAGAATTGCGAACAAGGAAGAATACGGGAATGTGGAAGAAAATCGCCCCCGCTCTCGTCGTCGCCGCGTTGACCGGCGCGACTGCACTGCCGGCAATGGCCGGTGACTTGAACAACGCGCTCGGCGGCGCGCTCGGCGGGGTTGCCGGCGCAGCGGTCGGCGGCGCAGTCGGCGGTAGCACCGGCTCCGTCATCGGTGGCGCGATCGGCGGCGGCGCCGGCGGCGCGGTGACGTCGAACCGTCGCGAGCGCACCGGCGCGATCATCGGCGGCGCCCTCGGCGGCGGCGCGGGTACCGCGGCAGGCAACGCGATGGGCGGCCGCACGGGCGGCCTGCTGGGTGCGGCGGTCGGCGGCGGTGCCGGCGCGGCGCTCGGCGGCAACATGTCGCGCAGCTCGTACGATCGCGATCACGGCGACCGCGGCTACCGTCACCGCAAGCATCGTCACCACCGCGACTGGGACTGATCGTCGCTGGCGCGGCACGGTGCGCGACTCGCGCACCGGCGCGCCGACGGCGTCGGTATCCCGACGCGAGCTTCAGCCCGGCGCTCTGCCGGGCCGCTTCGCCGGCCAGACCGGCGATTCTCTTCCGGTTTCAATCAGCCGCTGCCAAATGCCCGATCGACGGGCCGGCAATTCTCCTCCTGCTGTTTTCTCCGCTTCTCGACGATATCGCGTGCCGCGTCCCAATGCGCGCGGACGGGGTTGGCCGAATCACGCCTGCTTTTTCTTCGACACGTCGGCTCGTTCCAACCTGACGTGACCGTCTCCGTGCGACCCTCACGCCGCGATCCGCTGCCGCGCACGTATCGACTGCTTTCGCCTCGCCCTGCGTAACGGGATGCATCGAGACCAGCGCGTGTCTCGCCGCGTTGCCGCGTTGCCGCGCTGGCGCATTGCGCGAACATCGCCGCTGTCAGGATTTCCCTGATAGTCGGCACGCCGCGCAACGCATGCCGACCGCGTATCGTGGCCGCCGGCCGATAGTGGGAAATCGAATGGATGTCATCGCAACATTTAATTGGTCGATCGCAATCGACTTCGCTATCGTCGGCGATGCTCGCGTACGGAGCCGAACCGTGCCGCCATCCGCGCCTCGCCGCCTGACCGGCGAGCGTCGCGGCCCGGCCGCCGGCCCGACAACCCGGGCCGCCGTGTCCGCTGAACCGGACGGACCCGACGCGAAGCCTGGCCGACCGACCGAAGGCGCATGCGCCTTCAAGCCACCCCGGCAACGATGTCCCGCCGTCGCATGCGTGCCCCACACGCATGCGAACCGCCCGATGCCGTTTGCGCCCGGGGCCGGACCAACCCATTGCCTGGATGCAATATGTCTAAGACAACGTATTACGCGCCGCATGGCGGCCACCCGCCGCAGACGGATCTGCTGACCGATCGCGCGATGTTCACCGAGGCGTACGCGGTGATCCCTAAGGGTGTGATGCGCGACATCGTCACGAGCTGGCTGCCGTTCTGGACCCACACGCGCCTGTGGGTGATCGCCCGCCCGCTGTCGGGTTTCGCGGAAACCTTCTCGCAGTACATCGTCGAAGTGAATCCGGGCGGCGGCAGCGACAAGCCCGAGCAGGACAAGAACGCCGAAGCCGTGCTGTTCGTCGTCGAAGGCGAAGCCGAGCTGACGCTGCAAGGCCAGAAGCACACGCTGAAGCCGGGCGGCTACGCGTTCATTCCGCCGGGCGCGGACTGGACGTCGTATAACTTCGTATAATGTATGCTATACGAAGTTATTACGCTGTTGTCGTGGCAGGCGCAGGTGTGGGGCCATGTAGTGATCGACGTCGTCGCGCTCGTCGCGATGGTGCCGCCGCTGGTCTGGCTGTGGAGGAGGGATACCGCATGAACACGTTG
>NZ_BCPP01000235.1:0-7903 GCF_016586125.1 Burkholderia sp. E168m23 | reverse complement strand
CGGTGATCGACAGGATGCGGCGGCGGCCGTTGGACAGCCGGCCGATCTGCACGATGAAGTCGATCGCGTTGGCGATCTGCCGTCGCAGGCTTGCTTCGGTCCCCTGAAAACCGGCGAAACCCGCCAGCATCTCGAGCCGGTACAAACATTCGCGCGGCGAGCTGGCGTGCACGGTGCCCATCGATCCGTCGTGGCCGGTGTTCATGGCCTGCAGCATTTCGAGCACCTCGCCGCCGCGCACTTCGCCGACGATGATCCGGTCCGGCCGCATCCGCAGCGTGTTTCGCAGCAGGTCGCGAATCGTCACGACGCCACTGCCGTCGAATCCGCCGGGACGACTTTCGAGCCGCACGACGTGTGGGTGATTCAGCGACAGTTCGGCCGTATCCTCGATCGTCACGACGCGTTCCGCCATCGGAATGTGGAACGCCAGCGCGTTCAGCAGCGACGTCTTGCCCGAACTGGTGCCGCCCGACACGAGCACGTTGCAGCGCGCGTCGACCGCGGCCTCGAGCAACCGGCCGATTTCCTCGTTGTAGGTACCGTTGCCCAGCAGGTCCTCGGGCTTCAGCGGGTCCTTGCGGAACTTCCGGATCGACACGACCGGGCCGTCGATCGACAACGGTTCGATCACGACGTTGACCCGCCCGCCGTCGGGCAGCCGCGCATCGACCATCGGATTCGATTCGTCGAGCCGCCGGCCGACCGGCGCGAGAATCCGTCGCACGATCCGCAGCAGATGCGCATTGTCGGTGAAGCGGATCGGCAGCTTCGACAGGATCCCGTGGCGCGACACATAGATGTCGTTGTAGCCGTTGATCAGGATGTCCTCGACGTGCGGGTCCGCCAACAGGTCTTCGATCGGCCCGAAGCCGGCGAGCTCCTTCGTCAGCGCCTCGGCCACCGCCCGCACCTCGCTCTCGTTGAGCGGGATGCGCCGCAACCGCACGAAGCTGTCGATTTCGAGATCGACGAACTGGTTGATCGCCTGTCGCGACCAACGGCCGAATTCGGCGCCCAGTTCCTCGATCCGCGTGAGCAGATGCTCGTGCGCGGCATTCTTGATGTCGTGGAACTGTTGCGTTTGCGAGAACGGCGCTGCGCCGTCGGCAAATTGAATGTCGTGTGCCATCGCTTACGACCGCTTCGTAGAGGATTGAATGATTCGCTTGAGCGCCGAGAGGCCGCCGGCCGCGCGCTGTGCCGCTCCCGGCGCCGGTGCGCCCGCGAGGCGCTCGACCAGCGGCCCGAGCGCACGAACGTACGGATCGCGTTCCGCGACCTCGGCGATCAGCTTGCCCTGGTTCGCCGCGTGCCCGATCGACACGCGCCGCGACGGCAGCGTCGCGAGCAGCGACAGATCGAGCCGTTCGGCGATCTGCGCGGGCATCAGCCCGAGCTCGGCATCGAACTGGTTGACGACGAGCCGGATCCGGTCGGTCGCGGCGCCTGCCTCGCGCAACCCGTCCAGCATCTCGACCGCCGATACGACCGATGCCACGCTCTGATCGCAAACGAGCCATGCTTCGTCCGCCAGGTTCACGACCTGCGCAATGAATTCGCGATTCGGGAAGCCGCCGAGATCGACGATCTGGTGATCGAAGAACGCCCGCAGCCGGTTCAGCAACGCCGCGCACGACGCTGTCGCCACGTCGCGCAGCTCGGCGAGATTCGGTGGCAGCGTCGTCAGCGCGACGCCGCTCGAATGGCGCGCGAGTGCGGTCGTCACGAACGTGCGGTCGATCCGGCGCAGGTTGCGCACGGCCTCGACGAAATGGAATTCGCAGCGCGTGTTCAGGAACAACGCGCCGTCGCCGGCCGGCAGCCCGAGATCGAGCAGCGCCGCTGTGCGCGCGGGATCGGCCGGCCGCCGCTGCATCAGCACCGACAGGTTCGCGGCGAGCGTGCTCACGCCCATTCCGGCGCGCGCGCCGAGCAATGCGGTGACCTTTCCGTGACGATTGGCCGGCTCGCCCACGTTGTCGAGCAACACGCGCGTGATCCGCAGCGCTTCGTCGGCCGGTGCGGAAAAATCGACGAAATCGCGCACGCCCGCGCGCAGCGCGGCGAGCGCCCCTTCCGGCTGCGCGAGCGAGCCCAGTGCGACGACCGGCACGCCCGGATGTGCCGCGCGTACCGCGGCGACCACCGTGCTTGCCGCCGCGCAGTCACCGGAAAAATCGATGAACACCAGTGCCGGATTCAACACGCCGATACGCTGCGACAGCGCGGCGCCATCGAGTGGCACCCCTTCGACCGCGCCGGCGGCCACCAGCGATTGCGACAGCCAGCGCACATGCTCCGCAAGCGAGGATGCGCAGACGAAGTGGTCGGTGACGGCGGGCTCAGCCAAAGAGTAGGTTCTCGCATTCATCTTGGATACTCCCAATGAAGCAAGGCATCGCGTCGTGCGCGACGGCCTGCGCGGTCCGGTAACGATTCGGCGCGCTCATTTCGAGAACCCCGGCCCTGCGTCCGGCGACGCCATGCCGCCCAGGTACGAACGCCACACCGGACCGTCGCGCTGCTCGGACAGCTCGCCCGGCGTCGCCGGCAGCGGCGCGCCCTGCGCGATCGGCGCAACGAGATGCGGCGTCACGATGATCACGAGCTCCTTGTCGTTCTGCTGGTAGCTCAGATTCTTGAAAAACGCGCCGATGATGGGCAGATCGCCCAGGAACGGCACCTTGTTGACGTTGGACGTGGTTTCGCGGTCGATCAGGCCGCCGATCACGAAGCTTTCGCCGTCGCCGAGCTCGACCGTCGTGTCCGCGCGCCGCGTCGTCAGCGCGGGCACCTGCACGCTGTTGATCGTGATCGAATGCACGAAGTCGAGCTGGCTCGACTCGGGCGCAACCTTCAGCGCGATCCGCCGCGGACTCAGCACGGTCGGCGTGACCGTGAGCCCGACGCCATAGGGTTTCCATTCGATCGAGATCGTGCCGAGCGATTGCGGCACCGGCACCGGGATTTCGCCGCCGGCGAGGAAGTTCGCGCTCTGGCCGGACAACGCGACGAGCGTCGGCTGTGCGAGCACGCGCGCCAGGTTGTTCGCCTCGAGAATCGACAGGTCGGCGAACAATCCGCGCGACACCGAATTGACGACGAGGTTGAACGCCGACGAAATCGGTACGCTCGTGTTGTAGGTGAGCGAGCCGCCCGGCGTACCGGTAATCGAGGTGAGCCCCGTCGGCGCGAAAGCCCCGAACGCAAAGCCGTTGCTCTGCTTGAAGAAGTTCAGGCCCGCCTGCTTCAGCACCGAGCGGCTGAATTCGACGACCCGCACATCGACCTGTACGACGTTCTTGCCGGAAATCGTCGACGCATCGAGCGTCGTCCCGTCCTTGCCACCGACCGTCTTCGCCGCATGGACCGCCCGCTGATGCCCGTCGAGCGTTCCGGCCGCACCGCCGATCACCGTCGTGCCGCCATACGTGTTCACGCTCGGCGACGTGCCGTCGAGCAGTGCCCGCGCCGCACCGCTCGTGACGTTCACGTTATAGACGGTCGGCTCGTCGCGGCCGCGCTCCCAGATCATCACGTTCGTCGCGCCGGCATTCTTCGCCACCAGCAGCACGCCGCCACGCCCGCCCTTCACGACGAGCACGTCGGCCACCGACGGGTCGCCGACCGCGACCCGCTGCAGCGCGCGCCCCGTCGCAATCTGCCGCTGCGCGCCGATCGCAAGGCTGATCGTGCCGCTCGTGTCGGCCGCGTCCGACAGCGGCGGCATCGCCAGCGCGCTCAATGCAATAGCCAAACCAATCAGTTTCTTTTTCATTGTTTTGCCGTCGTCGTCCCGCTCAATAAGCGACCGTTTCGGTCCGCCCACCCCGAATCACTTCGATGCTGCCGCCGCTCGGATGCCGCGCGACCACCCGCGGCGCCGCACGCGGGGCCGGTGCCGCCGTCGTCGCGCTCTTCGATAACTCGCTCAGCACCACGCCCGCCGCGGCAAGCGTCGACGGGCTCTTGTCGTCGCCGACACGGACCGCGACGGTTTGCGTCGCGACATCGTCGTCACGCGGGCTACGCAGCGCGAGCACGAGCCGGCCGCTCTGCTCGGCGAGCGTCAGCGCGTCCACCTGCGCGGTCGGCACCGCCAGCACCGCGGTCCGCGTCCCGACCACCGAGCCGTTCGAGCTGTCGCGCTCGGTCGTCGCATCGCCGAACGACAGCACGCGGACCTTCGACATCAGCAGCCGCGCCTGGGTATTCACGATCTCCGCCGTCGACGTCCCGCCGATTGCCACGCCGGTCCCGTCGCGCTTCAGATTCAGGAACACGTCGACATAGTTGCCGGGCCGCACGCGGTTGCCGACCGCGTTGGTCTCGTCGACCTTGATCGCGACGGCACGCTCTCCCGGTGCGAGCTGCTCGGCGAGGCCGGACGACAATGCGCTCGCGACGACGGCCGCCTGCGCGGGAATATCGGCCGCCGGAATGCGGCCGACCAGTTGCAGCGGATCGGCGAACGCGCCCTGCGGCGCGGCGGTCGACTGCTGGACCTTCAGCGCCTCGGCCGGAATCGGCTGGCCGGCTTGCAACGGCCGTGTCGTCACGACGACCGGCACGCTCTGCGTCGCGACCGTCGCGGCAACCGGCGCGACGTCGGCCGGCTTGCGACCGAGCATCCACGCATAGACGCCGAGCAGGATCGCGATCGCGATCAGCAAGCCCGCAATGATCTTCGTCAGGTTGTTGGCCATGGTGTTGTTATGTTTCCCCGCCACTCACGATTGAATTCTCCACGCAGCATGGCCGACCGGGCGCCCTCGACCCGGCACGACGCCGTTGCTGCCGTCTATATGATGTTGACCGGGCTGATCTGCACCATCGCGGTTCCGGTGAGTGTCGACGGCACCGGCAACAGCGAACCGAGCAGCGGAAACGGTGGAATCAGCGGGCTCTGCGAGTAGGGATACGTCAGCGTGATCTGCACGCACAGCATCGTCGGGTCGTACGAACAGCTGCCTTGCTGCGTGGGTGAGCATGTCGACCCTTTCAGCCATGTGGTCAGATTCGTCGCGGCCGTGCATGCGGCCTGGGCCCGCGCCGCCAGCGCGGCTTGCTGCGCCGCCTGCACCGACGCGGCCGCGCCGACCTGCTGATAGTTCAACGCGGCGCGAGCGCCTTCCGTGGCGGCAAGCGTCAGGTTTTGCTGGGCCGCGAAGATCATCCCGTACGTGATGATCGCGTATAGGATCAGGAAGAACACGGGGAGCACCATCGCAAACTCGATCGCCGTCGCGCCGCGCTGGCGACGCCGCATGCCGGATGCCGGAAGAACGGCTGTCATTGCATTCCCCCCGTCGCGATCCGGTACAGGCACCACAGCGCCGCGGGAATCACGAGAAACGCGGCATACGGCGACGCCCGGAAACCGGCGATCTGCATCGTCGGCGAACGCCGCTGCCACAACGCCGACACCGGCGTACGGGTGGCGAAAACCAGCGTGCCGGCATGCGCGAATGCCAGCAGGCTCGCAATGATCCAGAGCCACAGCAGCGCATGCGGGCCGCACCACGCGCCCAGCACCGCGAATACCTTGACATCCGCGGCACCCATTACGCGCAGCACAAAAAACGGGAAAAGGCTGAGAAAGCCGATCAGTACGCCAATGAGCGCCTGATTCACGGATATGCCGAATGGATTATGCCCGGCGAGCACAAATGCAGATACGAATCCACCGATCACCAGTGAATTCGGTATACGCCTATGACGGATGTCCTCGAGCGCGACGAGCACCGCCCACGCGAGGAAAACCCCGACGCCAGTTAGCAGGATCATTTACGCCCCGAACGGCAAAACTTACCGCGCGGATTGCCGAAGCAATCCGCGCCCCTGACAACAGGGAAATGAGCAAAAGCTCGTTCGTTATGCCTTCGGCAGCATGGTCGCGATGTAGCTGAACGCCCCCGAGATGCCGCCCGTCAACGTGCTCATGGCACTGACGAGAGCGACTGCGATAAGTCCTGCGATGAGTCCGTACTCGACTGCGGTAACCCCGTCTTCTTCCTTAAGGAAACGCTTGATGATTGCTTTCATTTTATTCCTCGTGCCTGTATTTACGTTTTCTGGCCTTTTATACGTATACGTCCCCGCATATCTGGCCGTTTGCCCCAACCGTTCGCCACATCTGCTGTAACGACAACCGGGTGCGCTTTCTTTATAGGTCGCCCCGAAGGGCATTGCTCACGATTTGATGCAAGTTAACATTCGCGATAGCGCTCCTCCTCGAACGTAGTGTACCGAACCGTACATTTGCTTACATCTGCTCCGGATTCTATATCCGATCCCATTTAAATTCCAACCTCTTTTAACCACTCTGACGGAAAAAAATGACCGGGAGCACAACGTATTTGTACGGCGTTTCGGTACGACTTACACATAGGATTTACGATAGGTTAGATGTGCACACCTAATCCACCAGTAAAACAATGGCCTCGTCCACCAAGCCTGCGTGGGCCCCACGTTACGCCGCACGCGTAACGCCAATGTTGTGACGTTACGTTACGAAACGGCCGAAACCGTTCTCATTCATCTGTATTTAAACAGATTCAACAATCTTTCAAGATCCGTAACTTCCTTTTCCGACAAGGAATTGCCTCGTTTAAAACCTGTTGTCGAACCGTCGGGCGTCGAAATGGCACGACAGTTGCAGAGTAGTCCTCGCACCACTCAACACAACGCAGTTCACAACACATTTTTAATGCGAGGAAGAAATGGACATCAAGGTTATCCCTCATGGCGTGTTCCGGACGACTCTGATCGCGGCCACCGTTGCAGCCATGCTTTCCCTCTCCGCGTGCGGCGGCTCCGGCTCCATCAGCCAGGGTCTCGGCGGCGGCGGTTCGAGCTCCGGCGGCGGCGATACGATCTCCACGTCGGGCGGCAACGGCTCGAGCGGCACCTCGGGTACGAGCGGTACCTCCGGCAGCAGCGGGACTTCGGGCACGAGCGGCACGTCCGGTACCAGCGGCACCTCGGGAACGAGCGGCACGTCGGGCACCAGCGGCACCTCGGGAACGAGCGGTACGTCCGGCACCTCGGGTGTGTCGGCGAATCCAGTGGGAAATGTCCTCGCACAAGGCAGCAATATCATCACGAATGCCGGCGACACCGTCTCCGGCCTCGGCTCGGTCATCGGCAGCCAGACGCTGCCCGGCGTCAATCCCGCCACCACGCAAGCCGCGGGCGGCATCGTGCAAAGCGTCGGCGGCGCGGTCACCGCACTCGGCAACGGCCTCGGCAACGGGCTCGGCCAGCTCGGCGCGACGAAGGACCCGGTCGGCACCACGGTCGCCAGCACCGGCGGCGTGGTCAATCAGCTCGGCGGCGCAGTCACGCAAACGGGCAACCTGGTCACGAGCCTCGGCAGCGGCCCGCTGTCGCCGCTCGCGCCGGTCACCGGCGCCGTCGGCGGCCTCGTCACGACGCTCGGCGGCGCCGTGTCGAACGGCGGCACCACGCTCACCAATGTGCTGTCGACCGGCCCGATCCAGCAGGTCACGCAAACGGTCAGCTCGGCCATCACGCCGATCACGACGATGGTCGGCCAGACGACCCAGACGATCGGCACGGCAACCGGCCTCGGCGCACCGGTCAACACGCTGCTCGGCACGGTCGGCAACGGGCTGAACCAGGCCGGCGCCCTGCTCGCATCGACGGGCGGCAACCCGGTCACCACGGGTCTCGGCAACACCGTCTCGTCGACGGGCAACACCGTGAAGGCCGTCGGCGGCCTGCTCACGGGCGGCACCGGCGGCGTGACCAACCCGCTCGCCCCGCTCACGGGCCTCGTCTCCACGGTCACCGGCGCACTCGGTGGCGCAACGGGTGGCGGCAGCGGCCGCTCGCTCCGGTCACCGGTCTCGTCTCGACGGTCACCGGCGCACTCGGT
>NZ_BCPP01000234.1:0-7912 GCF_016586125.1 Burkholderia sp. E168m23 | reverse complement strand
CGGCGAACTGCTTCGCGCTCGTGATGTCGGTGTCGCCGACGCGCAGCACGATGTCGCCGCGCTGCAGGCCCGCACGGGCGGCCGGGCCGTCGACGCCGTCGATCTGCACCCCGTTCTTCAGCTTCAGCGTCTTCAACTGCTCCGCCGTCAGGTCGCTGACCGTCAGGCCGAGCGAATTGGTCTGGCGCGGCTTCTGCGGCGCGTTCTTGCGCTGCTCGGCCTTTGCCGTCGACTCGGCCGGCGTCTCGGCGATCGTGATCGGCAGATCGCGTGCCTGACCCTTGCGCCACACGTTGACCGTCGCCTTCGTGCCAGGCTTCGTGTCGCCGACCATGCGCGGCAGGTCCGACGCCGCGTCGACCGGACGGCCATTGAACTTCAGGATAATGTCGCCCGGCTGGATACCGGCCTTGTCGGCCGGGCCGCCCGGCTCGACGCTGCTGACGAGCGCGCCTTCGGCCTTCGGCAGCCCGATCGAGTCGGCCACGTCCTTCGTCACCTCGCCGATCGCCACCGCGATCCGGCCGCGCGTAACCTTGCCCGTCGCCTTCAGCTGGTCGGCCACGCGCATCGCCTCGTCGATCGGAATCGCGAACGAAATGCCCATGAAGCCGCCGGTGCGGCTGTAGATCTGCGAGTTGATGCCGATCACCTCGCCCTGCATGTTGATCAGCGGGCCGCCCGAGTTGCCGGGGTTCACGGCGACGTCGGTCTGGATGAACGGCAGGTAGTCGCCCGTATTGCGGCTCTTCGAGCTGACGATGCCGGCCGTGACCGTGTTGTCGAGGCCGAACGGTGAACCGATCGCGACGACCCACTCGCCGACGCGCACCTTGTTCGAATCGCCGATCGCGACGACCGGCAGGTTCGATGCCTGGATCTTGACGACCGCGACGTCGGTGCGGTCGTCGACGCCGATCAGCTTCGCCTTGAATTCGCGCTTGTCGGTCAGCGTCACGTAGATGGTGTCCGCATCGTCGACGACATGCGCATTGGTCATCACATAACCGTCGGCCGACACGATGAAGCCCGAGCCGACGCCGCGATTCTGCTCGGTGTCGGGCCCGTTGTCCGGCGCCGGCGCGTTCTTCGGGTTGCTGCCGTTGCCGCCGCCGTTGCCGGGCGCCTGCGGCAGCGGAATGCCGAAGAAGCGCCGGAAGAATTCCGACATGTCGCCGTTGTCGAAGCCGGGCGGGAGCATCCCGCGCGGGCCGCTCGTCGGCACGTTGGCGGTGGTCCGGATGTTCACGACGGCCGGGCCGACCTTTTCGACGAGGTCGGCGAAATCGGGAAGGCTGGCAGCCGGAGGCGTGACAGCGACCGCGGTTTGCGGGACGAGCGGCAGGCAGGCACACAGCGCCGCCGCCGCGAGCACTTTGCGCAGCGTGAGTTTCGTCATGTCGGAAGCCGTAGCGTTACTTGGAAGCCTTGTATTCTATGGCAGACGCGAACTGCTGCAACGTCGCCGGCGGCACTTCGCCGAGCACGGTGATCCAGTAGTCGCCGCGGCGCTTCACGAGAACGTGCGTCGCACCGGTGCTGCCCGCGCCTTCCTTGCGCGTATTCTTTTCGGCCGGCTCGATGAAGACCGAGATCGTCGCGAGGCCGTCGGTGAAGACGGCCTGATCGACCGGGATCGGCGGATCACCCGCATCGCGCGCGGCCATCGGCCGGCGCACTTCACGAATCTTCTGGAAGCCGGCGACGCTCGGCGCGAGCTGCCAGCCCTGCGCTTCCATGTCGACCGCCGCGACCGGCGGGCGCACGACCGTCCAGCCGCTCAGGTTGCGCATGCCGGCTGCAATCGCGGCCTTGTCGCCGCTCGCGCCGCCGGTTTGCAATTGCGAGAACGCGATCTGTTCGAGCACGTGATCGTTCGCGTCGAGCGTCTGCGAACGCAGCAGCAGCCCGGTGCGCGCGTCGGCCCACAGCTTGTACGTGAAACGGTAGGCATCCTTCGGCACGAGCTCGACGACCTGCGCGTCGATCCCGGCCACGCGGTCCTTGCCGAGCGACTTCGCATCGTAGACGGACATCACGTGCTCGCCGCTCGCGCCGAGCAGCGCGGGGAACGAGTCGCGCGTCTGGCGGCGCTCGACCACGCACAGCTTGCGCTCGGGCACGAACGTGTACAGCTCGTCGTTGTGCCGCAGCAGCTTGCGCGGCTTGCCGTCGAGCGTCTCGATCCGCTCGAACTCGCCGTCGCGGGACGAGACGTGCGCGATGCGTGACGACTGCACATACCCGCCGCGCTGGTAGACGAACGTACCTTCGTAGCTCTGCTGTTGCGCCGCCTGCTGGACGCGGTCGAGCCAGTCGGCGGCACCCTTGCGGGTCGCGACGGGATCGTCCGGTTGCTGGGCGCTGGCGGGAAGGGATTGAACGGACAACAGGGCGGCTGCGCAAAGCAGGAGGGCCGGCAGCCGCTTCCATCCGGAGATGGCGTGATTCAACTGCAATGTCCGCATCGGGTTTATTGGCCTGGCGTGGTGGTCACGGCAGCGCGGATCAGCGGCATCGAACCCGTGACGACGGGCTGCTGGGCGAATTGCTGGTGCGCTTCAAGGTATTGGTCGAGGCTGGCGTCGCGAATGATGTTGACGTCCTGCAGACCCGGCTGGGCCGATGCCTGCGCAACCGTCACGCGCTGCGGATTGCCGTTCTGCGGCGCGCCTGCCGATGCGACCTGGACGGCGCCCGGCGCACCGGCCGTCTGCATCTGCGGAACGACGATCCACGTCAGCGTGGCGGCCGCGGCGGCCACCGCGAATGCCGGCACGACACGGCGGCGCAGCGACAGCAGCTTGCGCGCGACCGGCGCGGCCGCCGGTGCCAACAGGTGCGGCTCGCTTTCGAGCGCCGCCGACATGCGCGCGGTGAACGCGACGCTCAGCGCGGGCGCCAGCGCGAGCTCGTCCGAGCGCAGCGCATCGCCGATCAGGTGGTAATGGGCCCACACGGCGCGATCCGCGCGGTCGAGCTCAGCCAGAAACTGCCCGTGATCCGGGCCATCGAACATTTCGCCGTCGACCAGCGCGGAAAGGCGCTCGCCGCGCGAGCACGCTTGCGATTGCGTATTGACCGACCCCATGATGCTCCCCATCTTGCACACCCCGTCGTGACTTCACGACTCTATCCGTAACTAGACCCCGACCCGCGTCGTTCCGCCCGTCGCGCTTACCAGCGCTTGCCTTCGGGCGTATCGAGCAGCGGACGCAATTTGGCAGCGATTGCTTCGCGCGCGCGGAAGATCCGCGACCGGACCGTCCCGATCGGACAGCCCATCATTTCCGCGATCTCTTCGTAGCTCAGGCCCTCGATCTCGCGCAGCGTGATTGCCTGGCGCAGTTCTTCGGGCAGCAGAGCCATTGCAGCGTTGACCGTCTCGGCAATCTGCTTGCTCATCAACATCGACTCAGGCGTGTTGATATCCCTTAGTTGGTCTGCGTCGGAGAAAGTTTCCGCTTCCTCCGCATCGGCCTCGGTCGAGGTCGGCGCCCGGCGGCCTTGCGTCGCAAGGTAGTTCTTCGCCGTGTTGACGGCAATTCGGTACAACCACGTATAGAACGCCGATTCGCCGCGGAATTGCGGCAGCGCACGATACGCCTTGATGAACGCGTCCTGGGCCACATCCTCGACCTCGGCGGGATCCCGCACGAGGCGCGAGATCAGCCGAATGATCTTGCGGTGGTATTTGGAGACCAGGAGTTCGAACGCCGCCTTGTCGCCCTTCTGTACGCGCTCGACCAGAGCCTGATCGATTTCTTTTTCACTCACCTGACAAATCCGTTAACTAGGGATGCAACGCGGAGCGTTATTGTAGCGTTCCGGCGCCGGCCGCTGGTTACGGTCGGTAACCGCACCGCCGTCATGCCCGCCCCACCGCTCCGGCCGTTCTCGCCAGTACCGACAGCGCGCTGAACGACGCGGCGTCGAGCGCGTCGGCCGGAATCAGCAGCGGCCGGGCCCGCCGGGCGCCCTGCCCGACCGACAGCACCAGCAGCAGGCTGCTCCAGTGCGCATGGCCCGTCACGCGGCCACGGGCCAGCAACCGCCCGGTGCGGCCAAACGCCGCAATCTCCCCGAAGGCATCGATCCGCAACTCGGCCGGTAGCCGGCGGGCGCAAGCGCGCGCCGCCCATACGGCCAGCAGTGCCGCCGTCGCGGCCGACACGCCTGCGCCGGCGGCAGCGCCCGCGCGCGGCGCCCAGAACAGGTACGCCGAGGCGGCAGCCGACGCGACGAACGCGGCCAGCACGAGATACGACACGGCCGAGGCCCGCAACGCAAAGCGCTGCGGACGCCCGGCCGGAGCATCGAATGGACTCGTCAAGCGATTCGACGTCAGACGCGCTTGAACACCAGCGTGCCGTTGGTGCCGCCGAAGCCGAAGTTGTTCTTCACGGCTACGTCGATCTTCATGTCACGCGCGGTGTTCGCGCAGTAATCGAGATCGCACTCGGGGTCCTGGTTGAAGATGTTGATGGTCGGCGGCGACACGTTGTTGTGCAGCGCCAGCACCGTGAACACCGATTCGAGGCCGCCCGCGCCACCCAGCAGGTGGCCCGTCATCGACTTCGTCGAGTTGACCACCATCTTGTACGCGTGCTCGCCGAAGGCCGCCTTCACCGCGTCGGACTCGTTCTTGTCGCCCAGCGGCGTCGACGTGCCATGCGCGTTCAAGTACTGCACCTCGTCGGCATTCAGGCCGGCGTCGCGCAGCGCCGCGACCATGCAGCGGCGCGGGCCGTCCATGTTCGGCGCGGTCATGTGGTACGCGTCGCCCGTCATGCCGAAGCCCACGACTTCCGCGTAGATCTTCGCGCCGCGCGCCTTCGCCGCCTCGTACTCCTCGAGCACCATCACGCCGGAACCCTCGCCCAGCACGAAGCCGTCGCGGTCCTTGTCCCACGGACGCGACGCGGTAGCCGGATCGTCGTTGCGGGTCGACAGCGCGCGCGCGGCGGCGAAACCGCCGATGCCGAGCGGCGACACCGTCGATTCGGCACCGCCCGCGACCATCACGTCGGCGTCGCCGGCCTGGATCAGCCGCGCGGCGAGGCCGATGCTGTGCAGGCCGGTCGTGCAGGCCGTGACGGCCGCGAGGTTGGGGCCCTTCAGGCCGAACATGATGCTCAGGTGACCCGAGATCATGTTGATGATCGAACCCGGCACGAAGAACGGCGAGATCCGGCGCGCACCGCGATCGACGTAGGTCTGGTGCGTATCCTCGATCATCGGCAGGCCGCCGATGCCGGAACCGACCAGCACGCCGATGCGTTCCGCATTGGCTTCGGTCACTTCCAGCCCGCTGTCCCGCATGGCCTGGACGCCGGCGGCGATGCCGTAATGGATGAACGTATCCATGTTCCGGGCTTCCTTCGCCGGGATGTACTCCTCGGCGCTGAAACCCTTCACTTCGCCCGCGAAATGGCAGGCGAGGTTCGATGCATCGAACTTCGTGACGGTAGCGATACCGGACTTGCCGGCGACGAGATTGGCCCAGCCGTCGGCAACACTATTGCCAACAGGCGAAATCAGCCCCAGGCCTGTAACGACAACACGACGGCGGCTCACGGTAACCTCTTTTCCATTATTGGATGACAAAAACAAAAGCCACAGTGGCCACAGGAACCAGCCCTGCGAGCCCTGTGGCTGTTAGTCCGTCCGGCGCGAAGCCGGCAGGATGGCGCGTCAATCGCGAAGATCGCGGCGACGTGGCGGACAAGCGCGAAAGGCGCTTACGCCTTGACGTTTGCGCGAGCGTAGTCGATCGCTTGCTGAACGGTCGTGATCTTCTCTGCTTCTTCGTCCGGGATTTCCATGCCGAACTCGTCTTCCAGAGCCATCACCAGTTCGACCGTGTCGAGCGAGTCCGCGCCCAGGTCGTTCACGAACGAAGCTTCGTTCTTGATCTCGGCTTCCGCGACGCCCAGTTGCTCAGCGACGATCTTCTTGACACGTTGTTCGATGTTGTCCATTACCCCTCCGAGGGAAAGTTCAGATTTACAAGTGCGCGCATTTTATCAGGTTTGCTGACGCCAAAACGCGCGTTGGCTTGATGGTCGATCAAGCGCCGGTCCGCCTGAAAAACGGGATACGGCGCGGATGGTAAACGAAAACCGTTACGACATGTACATGCCGCCGTTCACGTGCAGCGTCGTGCCGGTGATGTAACCGGCCTGCGGCGATGCGAGGAACGCGACGGCATGGGCGATGTCCTCCGGGCTGCCGAGGCGGCCGAGCGGAATCTGGGTCTTGAGCGCGGCCTGCTGTTCTTCCGGCAGCGTCTTCGTCATGTCGGTGTCGATGAAGCCCGGCGCCACGCAGTTCACCGTGATGCCGCGGCTGCCGATTTCACGCGCGAGCGCACGCGTCATGCCCGCGACGCCGGCCTTCGCGGCCGCGTAGTTGACCTGACCCGGATTGCCGGCCGAGCCGACCACCGACGTGATGTTGATGATACGGCCGCCGCGCGCCTTCATCATCGGGCGCAGCACCGCGCGCGACAAACGGAACACCGACTTCAGGTTGGTGTCGATCACCGCGTCCCAGTCCTCGTCCTTCATCCGCATCGCGAGCTGGTCCTGCGTGATGCCCGCGTTGTTGACGAGCACGTTCAGCGCACCGAATTCCTTCACGGTCGCATCGATCAGCGCCTCGGCGGCGGCCGCGTCGTTGACGTTCAGCACCGCGCCGCGGCCCGTGACGCCCGCTTCCGCGAACGCCGCGGTGATCGCGGCGGCGCCCGATTCGCTCGTCGCCGTACCGATCACCGTCGCGCCCAGGCGCGCGAGTTCGAGGGCGATCGAACGGCCGATGCCGCGCGACGCGCCGGTCACGATCGCAACCTGTTTATCGAGAGTCTTGTCCATGAATCGAATATCCGTTGCTTGGGAAAAGGCGCCGCGTCAGGCGGTCGCGAGCTTGAGCGCTTCGTCGAGCGAAGCCGGATCGAACACCGAGGCGCCGACCAGGTTGCCGTCGATGCGCTTCGTCAGGCCGGCGAGCACCTTGCCCGGACCGCATTCGATCACGTGCGTGACGCCCGTGCCGGCGATGTGCCGCACGCACTCGACCCAGCGTACCGGGCCTGCAGCCTGGCGCACCAGCGCATCCTTGATCGCGGCCGGATCGCTGACCACGGCGACGTCGATGTTGTTGACGACCGGAATCTGCGGCGCCTTCACGTCGACGTTCGCGAGATAGTCGCGCAACTGGTCCGACGCCGGCTTGAGCAGCGACGAATGGAACGGCGCCGACACCGGCAGCGGCAGCGCGCGCTTCGCGCCCTTCGCCTTCGCGATTTCGCATGCCTTTTCGACCGCAGCCTTGCTGCCTGCGATCACCACCTGCGCGGGCGCATTGAAGTTCACCGCTTCGACGACGCCCGCATCCGCGGCTTCGGCGCATACCGCGCGTACCGTGTCGTCGTCGAGGCCCAGGATCGCGGCCATGCCGCCCTGGCCCACCGGCACGGCCGTCTGCATGGCCTGCGCGCGGAAGCGCACGAGCGGCACCGCGTCCTTGAACGCGAGCGCGCCGGCCGCGACGAGCGCCGTGTATTCACCGAGGCTGTGGCCGGCGACGATCGACGGCGCCGGGCCGCCTGCCTGCTGCCACGCGCGATAGCACGCGTACGCCGCGGTCAGCATCACGGGCTGCGTGTTGGTGGTCAGGTTCAGCTCTTCGGCCGGGCCTTCGGCGATCAGCTTGCCGAGATCCTGATTGAGTGCATCGGATGCTTCCTGGAGCGTCTCGCGCACGACGGCCAGATCGGCGAATGCGTCGAGCATCCCGATCGCCTGCGAGCCCTGCCCCGGAAAAACGAATGCAAATTTCATATCGTCCCCAATTGAATCGATTCGGACGGCGCACACGAACGGCGCGCCGATGGGACCCGCGCGCGGCA
>NZ_BCPP01000233.1:0-7926 GCF_016586125.1 Burkholderia sp. E168m23 | reverse complement strand
GCCGCGCGAGCTCCTCGTGCGCGGCCGTCATCACGTAGACCTCGATACCGTTCTCGCGCAGCGCGTTGTACAGCTCCTGCATCCCGCGAAAGAAGCGCGGCGGGTTCACCGTACCGTCGACGACCTTGTCGCCCTGCCAGTAGCGGATCGGGATCGGCTTGCCGTCGGCGAGCATCGCGTCGATGTGGCGCTTCAGGTCGGCGAGCGACTGGCCGGCGAACGCCTGCGCGATCCACGGATAGCAGACCAGATCGTCGATCTCGCACAGCCGGTAGTAATAGCTCGTCAGCGATTCCTTGTAGTCGGCGGAATCCTTGAACGGGATCAGCTTCAGCGACGGGTCAAGCGAGTCGCGCGTCAGCACGCCGTGGTTCTCGAGGTACGGCAGCAGTGATTCCTCGAGGTCGTAGCGGTAGGTCGTGTTGTCGGCGTCGAACACCGCGTAGTCGCCGCGGTTCGCGTGCGCGGCGATCATCGCGTTCAGCGCCTTCGCGCTGTCGGCGGGCCAGTGCGACAGATCCGCCGCATGGGCGAACGTCATGCACAGCGACGCGGCGAATGCGCTCAGAAGACGGCGGGAAAGCTTGGGCATGGCGTCGCTCCTTTTCTTGACATTTTTGTGACGGATCGGTGACAAGCGGCAGCATCGCGCGAATAAATTGCGCCCATGCGATACGGAAGCGACGGAAAGTTGTTCGCGTGCGCCAGGGAGAATCGAGGAAAGCGAAGGGGGAATGCGAGAGGCGGCGCCGGCCCTCGGCGCGGGGCCGGCGCCAACCGCCCGGCGGGCCCGCCGGGCGGTGTCGTGCGATTCGATCAGCGATGCGCGTTGATCGTGTCGCGGGTCTTCTGCGCGGCGAGCGCCGCGGCTTCGGCGAAATCCTCGCCCTTGCTCGCGTACAGGATCGCGCGCGACGAGTTGATCATCATCCCGGTGCCGTCGGCCGTGCGGCCTGCGTTGACGGTCGCCTGCACGTCGCCGCCCTGCGCGCCGATGCCGGGGATCAAGAGCGGCATGTCGCCGACGATCCCGCGCACGATCTCGATTTCCTTCGGGAACGTCGCGCCGACCACGAGGCCGAGCTGGCCGTTCCGCGCGTTCCACTTGTTCGCCGCGAGGTCGGCGACGACCTGGTACAGCGGCCGGCCGTTGGTGTCGAGGAACTGCAGGTCCGAGCCGCCCGGGTTCGACGTGCGGCACAGCACGATCACGCCCTTGCCTTCATGCTCGAAGTACGGCTCGACCGAGTCGTAGCCCATGTACGGGTTCACCGTGACGGCGTCCGCGCGATAGCGCTCGAACGCTTCGCGCGCGTACTGCTCGGCCGTGCTGCCGATGTCGCCGCGCTTCGCGTCGAGGATCACCGGCAGGCCCGGATGCTGCAAATGGATGTGCGCGATCAGCCGCTCGAGCTGGTCTTCCGCGCGATGCGCGGCGAAGTACGCGATCTGCGGCTTGAACGCGCTCGCGTACGGCGCGGTCGCGTCGACGATCTGCCGGCAGAATTCGAAGATCGCGTCGGGCTGACCGTCGAACTGCACGGGAAAGCGCGACGGCTCGGGATCGAGGCCGACGCACAGCAGCGAATTCGTGCGCTGCCACGCGGCGCGCAGCGATTCAATGAAAGTAAGCGGGGAAGACATGGCGGGTACTCGCGGCAAACCGTTGGTAGACCGCGTATTTTACCCGCGTCGCCGGGCTCCCTCGCGGGTCGTGGCATTGCTGCGCGCATCGGCGCGCTCGACGGTGAACGCGAAGCGCCGCGTGAGCCGCTCGCCGGGCGCGAGCAGCGTCATCCCGTGCGCGGCCGCGCCGCCCGGCAAGTTCACCGCATTGATCGGATGATCGACCGGCTCGAAGCAGAAGAAATCCTCGCCCGGCGGCGTATAGAGCACGTACGCGTCGGCGTCGGCCGCGACGGTCAGTAACAGCCGGCGGCGCGGCCAACTCACCGTCGCGTGGCCGCCCCAGCCGGTGAACGCGTGATTGACGAGCGTGGCCGGCAGCGGATACGCGACGCCGAACTGCCAGGCCGGCGGCACGCTCACGTGCCGCACCGGCAGGAAATCGGCGCCCGACAGCCACAGGCCGCCCGCCGCCGCGGCCAGCTCGGTCACCGCATCACGCACGAGGAACGGATGCACGCCGAGCCCGAACGGCAGCCGCGTGCGTCCCGCGTTCTCGATCGTCAGCGCGATCGACAGCGTCGCGTCATCGAGTTCGAACGACTGGATCGCGCGGAACGCATACGGCGTGCCGCCGGCACGGTCGAGCGACAGTTGCAGCGACGTGTCGGTCGCATCGTCCACCTGCCACCGCGCGAGCCAGCCGTCGCCGTGGATCGGCAGTGGCTCGTCGCGGCGGTTGCGCGGCACCGCGACCTTGCGCCCGTCGCATTCGAAGCGCCCGTCGCCGATCCGGTTCGAGTACGGCAGCAGCGGATAGCACGCGAGCTCGTTCGGGTCCGTCGCCGTCTCCGGGTGCTCGCAACGGCGAAACACCGGCACCAGCGCGCCGTTCTCGCCGCGCCAGTCGAAGCGCGCGATGCCGCCGCCGAGGTGCGGCAGCACGTCGAGCCGCAGCGACGCGTTCGACAGCGTGACGGCCGCCGCATGCGCGGCGCCGACGCCCTGCGCGAACACGGCCGTCTGCGGGCCGGGGCTGACCGGCTGGGCGGCGGCGGCCAGGCGCGCGCGGCGCGACTGGCTGGTGGACGACGATGCGCGCGAGGACGTGGCGGTCATGGTGAGCTCCTTTCCTTCGTCGAAGAAACGATGCAGGTCGGTGCGAACGGTCAGGCCCAGCCGCCATCGACGATCACGTCCTGCGCGGTGATCATCCGGCTGTCGTCGGCCGCGAGAAACAGCGCCATCCGGGCGAGGTCGGCCGGCAGCAGTTCGGCGTCGAGGCACTGGCCGGCCTTGATCGCCGCGCGGCCCGCGTCGTCGAGCCACAGCCGGCGCTGCTTGTCGGTCATCACCCAGCCGGGCACCAGCGAATTCACGCGGATGCCGAACGGGCCGAGATCGCGCGCGAGGCCGCGCGTGAGGCCCTGCACGGCCGCCTTCGCCATCACGTAGACCGGATAGCCGCCGTTCTTCAGCATCCAGCTGATCGAGCCGAGATTGATGATCGCGCCGCCGCCCTGCCGCTTCATGTCGTCGATCACCGCCTGTGCGGCGAAGAACTGGTGACGCAGGTTCACCGCGATGCCCGCGTCGAACGACGCGGGCGTCACGTCGCCGATCGCGTGGCGCGCGTCGTTCGCCGCGTTGTTCACGAGTACCGCGATCGCGCCGATGCGCGCGCGGATCGCATCGATCGCATGGCGCAGCGCGTCGACGTCGGTCAGGTCGCACGACAGGAACAGCGGCGCATGGCGTACGTGCGCGAGGCGTTCCGCGAGCGCGGCGCCGGCCGCCGCATCGAGGTCGACGAACGCGACGCGCGCGCCCTGTTCGGCGAAGTGCTCGACGAACGACGCGCCGATGCCGGTCGCGCCGCCCGTGATCAGCACCGCGCGATCCTCGAGGCTCGGGTAGCGCGCGAAACGCGCGTCGCTCGCGGCGTGCGTAGCCTGCGAGTCAGGCGCGGAAGTATCGATGGTCATGCGGGTCGTCTCCGTGGAAACAGTCGGTCAGTCGCGTACGCCGCGGTTCTTCAGCTGGTCGAGCAGCACGGCCGCGAGCAGGATCGCGCCACGCACCAGGTACTGGTAGAACGCATCGATGTTCAACAGGTTCATCACGTTCTCGACAGTGCCCATGATCAGCACGCCGATCACGACGCCCGAGATCGTCGCGCGGCCGCCCATCAGCGACACGCCGCCGAGCACGCACGCGGAGATCACGTTCAGCTCGAAGCCCTGCGCGGCGTTCGGCTGGCCCGACGTGATGCGCGACGCGAGGATCACGCCCGCGAGCGCGGTGACCGCACCCTGGATCAGGAAGATGTACACGCGCGTGCGTTCGACGTTGATCCCCGCGAGCCGCGACGCTTCCGGATTGCCGCCGATCGCGAGCGTGTTGCGGCCGTACACGGTCTGGTTCAGCAGCACGCCGAAGCCGATGAAGCACAGCAGCGTGACCCAGATCGGCAGCGACACGCCGAACATCGACAGCCCGCCGAGCGCGATGAAGGTGTCCGACGACACGCCGACCGCCTGCCCCTTCGACACGATGAAGCCGAGCCCGCGCACGATCTCCATCGTCGCGAGCGTCGTGATCAGCGCGTTGATGCGCAGGTACGCGATCACCGCGCCATTCACGAAGCCGATCGCGGCGCCGGCCGCGACCGCCGCGACGATCGCGACGAACGTGTTGTCGGTCGCATTCAGCACCATCGCGCACAGCACGCCCGAGAACGCGACGGTCGAGCCGATCGACAGGTCGAAGTCGCGCGACGCCAGGCAGAACATCATCGTGCACGCGACCATGCCGATCTGCGAGATCGACAGCGCGAGGCCGAGCATGTTGTCGATCGAGAAGAAGTGATCGACGGTCAGCGACATCGTGATGAACATCACCGCGAAGATCGCGATCAGGCTGTATTCGGTCAGATGCTGCCACCACTTCTGGCGGTCGCTCTGCTGCGGAACCAGCGCGTCGGCCGACGGCTTCCCGGCGGCGCTGGCAAGGTTTTCGTTGACTTGCATGGTGTGTCTCCTGCTCCTGCATCGCGCGGCCCGCGCCGCGCGTGTTCGATTCGAATGTTCCGGGTGTATCCGGCCGCGTCAGGCCGCCTCGACCGCGCTCGTCTGCGGCAGCGCGAGGTTCAGCACCGCGTGCTCGTTCGCCTCGGCGCGCGGCAGCTCGCCGGCGATCCGGCCTTCGCGCATCACGACGATGCGGTCGGACACGCCGAGCACTTCCGGCAGTTCCGACGACACCATCACGATCGCGCAGCCGCGCTCCGCGAGCCGGTAGATCACGTCGTAGATCTCGTGCTTCGCGCCGACGTCGATCCCGCGCGTCGGCTCGTCGAGGATCACGACCTTCAGGTCGGGCTCCGCGAGCCAGCGCGACAGGATCGCCTTCTGCTGGTTGCCGCCCGACAGGAAGCGGATCTTCTGGCGCCGGTTCGGCGTCTTGATCTTCAGCCGCTGGATGAAACGGTCGGCCGTTTCGCTTTCGGTCTTGCCGTTGATGAACAACCCCGCGCGCAGCGAATGGCGGCGGCAGCTGATGTTGATGTTCTCGGCGACCGACGCGATCGCGATGATCCCTTCTTCCTTGCGGTCCTCGGGGCACAGCACGATGCCGTGGCGGATCGCGTCGCCGGTGCGCTTCACGTCGATGCGCTTGCCGTCGAGCGTCAGCGTGCCCGCGCGCCGGCGGTCCGCGCCGTACACGAGCCGCATCAGCTCGCTGCGGCCCGCGCCGACGAGCCCGAAGAAGCCGACGATCTCGCCCGCGCGCACCGAGAAGCTCGCCGGTTCGCGCAGCGCCGGGCCGTCGATGCCTTCGGCGGAGAACCGCACGTCGCCGAGCGCGCGCGGCGCGTAATGGTAGATGTCCGCGATCTCGCGCCCGACCATCTCGGCGACGAGCCGCTCGCGCGGCACGTCGGCCAGCGCTTCGTGCGACGCGATCTTGCGCCCGTCGCGAAAGATCGTGCACGCGTCGCACAGCCGATAGATCTCGTCCATCCGGTGCGAGATGTAGATCAGCGCGCGGCCCTGCGCGCGCAGATCGTCGACCAGCTTGAACAGCACTTCCGTCTCGCGATGCGACAGCGAGCTCGTCGGTTCGTCGAGCGCGATCACGCGCGCGTTGCGCATCAGCGCCTTGCAGATCTCGACCATCTGCCGCTGCGCGATCGACAGCCGCCCGAGCCGCGCGTCGGGATCGAGATCGACGCCCATCTCGGCGAGCCGCTCACGCACGTAACGCTTCGCCTCGCGCTTCTTGACCCAGCCGAACGCGTTCGGCAGGCGGCCGAGCAACAGGTTCTCCGCGACCGTCAGGTCGGGCACGTACTGCAATTCCTGGTGAATCACCGCGATGCCGGCCGCGATCGACGCGGCCGCATTCGCGAACTGCACGGGCCGGCCGTCGACCAGCACGCTGCCCGCATCGGGCTGGTATTCGCCGCCGAGAATCTTCAGCAGCGTCGACTTGCCCGCGCCGTTCTCGCCCATCAGGCCATGCACCTCGCCCGCATGCACGTCGAACGAAATGCCGTCGAGTGCGCGCACGCCGGGAAATACCTTGCCGATATTGTCAAAACGCAGTGCCGCTGACACGTCGTCTCCCCACTTCCAGATCGATCGACCGCCGGCCGCCGCATCGCCGCGGCAGCCGGCGGGCCGCTTACTTCGATGCGAGCCCCATCTCCTCGCGCACCTTCGCCACGTTGTCGCGCGTCGCGAGCATGCCCGTCGTCAGCGTCAGCGGCGGCGGCGCCTTGCCCTGCGTGATCCACGTGTACATCAGGTCCGAAGTTTCCTCGCCGTGGCGCTTCGGGCTGATGATCACGGTGCCGTAGAAGCCCGTCGGCTGCGGCTTCTTGAACTCGTTCAACGCCGAATCGGAACCGCCGATGCCGATACCGATCATGTTGTCGGCCTTGAAGCCGCGCCCTTCCGCCGCGCGCACCGCGCCGAGCACGGCCTCGTCGTTCAGGCCGTACGCGACCCAGTGCTTGAACTGCGGGTTCTTCGTGAGCGCGATGTTCGCCGCGTTGAACGCGTTCTCCGTATCGGTCTTCGCCTGCGGCGCGGCGATCACGTTCGCCTTCGGGAAGCCCGCGGCGACCAGCGCGTCGGTCGCGCCGCTCGTGCGGTCGTGCGCGGTCGGCAACTGCTCGTAGGTGATGTCGATCGCGCCGACGTCCTTCATGTCCCAGCCGCGCTTCTTGATCTCGGCCGCGATGCCGTCGCCGACCTGCTTGCCGATGTTGTACGCGGAAATCCCCATGTGCGGCACCGACTCGATCGGCTTGCCCGCGCCGTCGACGAGGCGGTCGTCGACCGTCATCATCTTCAGGTTGTGCGACTTCGCCTTCGCGACGATGCCCGGCCCGAGTTTCACGTCGGGCGTGCAGATGACGAAGCCCTGCGCCTTCTGCGCGGACAGGTTGTCGATCGCGCTCATCACCTTCTCGCCGGACGGCGCGCCGATCTTCACGAGCGTGAAGCCCTTCTGCTTCGCGGCGATCTCGGCGAATTTCCATTCGTCCTGGAACCACGGTTCTTCAGGCTGCTTCACCAGGAAGCCGATCTTGACCGGGTCGGCCGCGTGCGCGACCGGGCTGCCCATCACCACCGCCGCCGCGGCGGCCAGCGTTACGAACGTTCTGCGTTTCATCTCCAGTGTCTCCTTGTTTTCATCGAACAGGATGCAGCCGCTTGTTGGTTTCGACGCAGCGTGCGCGCGGCCGTCGCACATGCGGTCTTTCGAATCGTTACGTCAATCGTGTCAGTCGTGATACAGCGCCGCGCGCCCGCCATCGACGGTGATGCACGCGGCATTGATGAACGGCGCCTCGTCGGACGCCAGGAACACGGCCGTCATCGCGACCTCCTCCGGTTTCCCGATCCGCTTCATCGGCTGCAGCGCGAGCGTCTCCGCGCGCGCGGCGGCCGGATCGGGCTGCGCGTCCCACCAGTCGCGCGTCAGCTGCGTCTCGATGTAGCCCGGGGCGATCGCGTTCACGCGCACGTTGCGCGCCGCGTATTCGATGCCGAGCGCGCGCGTGAGACCGAGCACGCCGTGCTTCGCGACCGGGTACGGAAAGCAGCCCGGGATGATCCTGAATGCATGCGTCGACGCGATGTTCACGATGCTGCCGCGGCCGCGCTCGACCATGCCCTCCAGCGCCGCGCGACAGCCGTGCCATACGCCGTCGAGATCGACCGCGAAGCAGCGCCGCCAGTCGTCGTCGGTCATCGTCAGCGGATCGGCGAATACGTTGATGCCCGCGTT
>NZ_BCPP01000232.1:0-7977 GCF_016586125.1 Burkholderia sp. E168m23 | reverse complement strand
CCGGCGACGCGCGGAGTGCACGTCCGTTGGCGTCCACGGTGACACGCGGCTCACAATCGGTACGTTCGCAGCGCATTGTGGACGAACAGCGCCTCGCGCTCCTCGTCGCCGGCGCCCGCGACGATCGCCGCGTAAGCGTGCCAGAGCGCCCGATAGCCGGCATGGAGTCGATCGACCGGGAAGTTCGACGCGAACATGCAGCGCGCCACGCCGAACACGTCGATGGCCTCGAGCACGTACGGGCGGAAACTTTCGACCGTCCAGCGATGGTCGAACATCGCGAGCCCGGACAGCTTCATCGTCACGTTCGCCCGCCGCGCGAGCCCGCGCAGTCCGTCGCGCCATTCGCGCCAGCCGTGCACGCTGCTTCGGTCGACGAACATGCCCGTGTGATTGACGATCACGGGCGTGTCGGGGTGCGCGTCGATGACGGCGAGCGCGGCGCCGACCTGGGCGGGGTACAGCTGCAGGTCGAACGACAAACCGAACTCGCTCAGCATCCCGAAGTTCTCTCGCCAGCGCGGCTCGGCCAGATAATCCACGTCGACGTAGTTGTACCAAGGGTCCGGATGCCGGTTCAACACCTGCCGGATGCCGCGCACGTTCGGATGCGCCGCCGCGCCGGCGAGCCGGATGCGTGCGTCCGGCGCGAACAGGTCGACGCCCGCGACGATGCCGTCCGGCATCCCGTCGCTCGCCGGCGCATCGGCAAGCGCCTGCAGCCAGTCGACTTCGCTCGGCGTCGTCCACGCATCGTGGATTGCCTCGACATGCACGACCTTCAGCACGTCGATATCCGCGCCGGCGTCCGCGCGCAGGTCCGCGGGCAGGTACCGGCGCGGCAATTCCGCCACCGCACCCGAGAACGCCGGTCGGGCGCGATCGAGCCAGCCGTAGCTCAGCGCGTCGGCGTCCCAGAAATGGACATGGGGATCGACAACCTGCATGTGGGCTCCATGAGTTGATGCGCCACGATGATCCGCTGCCACGGGTCGGCACACGTCGAACGTGGCCGCCCGTTGAGCGGCCGGCCTCATTCCAGATGAAACATCGGCTCCAGCGCTTTCTCGACCGGGCGCCCGTCCGGCCCGGTCGCCATCAGGTCGGCCATGTACGCCCACCAGCGACGCATCACGTCCGTTTCGGCGAGTTGCGCGATCCGGTGATCGGCCGGCCGTTTGAGCACGGCGAACAGGTGATGGGTGTCGTCGTCGAGAAAGATCCAGTAGTCCGAGATACCCGCCGCGCGAAGCGCGTCGGCGAGTTCCGGCCAGATCGCATCGTGCCGGCGCCGGTATTCGTCCCGCTTGCCGGGGTGCAGGTGCATCCTGAAGGCGATCGTTTCCATGGCCATGCCTCGCGGTTTCACTGAAGGTTCACGTACATGCCGCCGTCGACGAGCAGCGCGGCGCCGTTCACGTAGCGCGCCATGTCGGACGCGAGAAATACGACGCAGTCGGCGACGTCGTCCGGCTCGCCGAGGCGACCGAGCGGAATCCTGCGCTCGAAGTACTCGGTCTTGCCGGGCGCGGCGAGATCGTCGTCGTTGATTTCGGTCCGGATCGTGCCGGGCAGCACCGAATTGCAGCGAATCCGGTGCGGCGCGAGCGCGACCGCGCACGACTGCATCAGCGCATGGACGCCAGCCTTGGTCGGCGTGTAGTGCGTCTGCATGCCGCCGCCGACCAGCGCGCTGATCGAGCTGGTCGCGACGATCGCGCCGCCGTGCCCTTGCGCGGCCATTTGCCGGGCGACGGCCTGGGTCATGTAGAACGCGCCGTGCAGGTTCACTTCCATCGTTCGTTGCAGCAGCTCGGGCGGCAAGTCCAGGAAGCCGTGGAACGGGCAGATTCCGGCATTGCTCGCCAGCACGTCGATCCGGCCGAATCGCTCGACTGCGGCCGCGACCAGCGCGCGCGCCGTGTCGGGCTGCGCGACGTCGCCCGGCACGGCCAGCGCGTCGCGCCCCGTCGCGCGGATCGCGTCGACGAGCGCGTCGATCTCGTGCTCGGCCTGCGCGGGCAGCAGCGGGTTCGTCCAGTAGTTGACGACGATGTCGGCGCCATGCCGCGCACACGCCAGCGCGATCGCACGGCCGATCCCGCGCGATCCGCCCGTCACGACGACGATCCTGTCTTCGAGCAACTTCGTCATTGCGCTCTCCTCTGCCTCGACCATCGCGCGCGCCGCAGCGGCTGCCGCGCCGTTCGAGCCGGCCGCATCACGATGCGGATGCACGCATCCGCGCGCTCAGTGTTCGTACGGGCGCTGCATGCGCACGTCCGGATTCAGACGCACGCCGAACCCGGGGGTGTCGGGCACCTTCATCCGCCCGCCGACCGGCACCGGTTCGTCGAGCAGCAGCGGATCGAACATCGGTACGACACGATCCGCCTGCGGCGCCATCATCAGGAATTCGGCGAACGGGCTGTTGTGGCGCGTCGTGACGAAGTGATAGCTGTAAACCGACGAGCCGTGCGGAATCACCAGCACGCCGCGCGCATCGGCGAGCGCCGAGATCCGCATCAGCTCGGTGAGCCCGCCGCACCAGCCCACGTCCGGCTGAATGATGTCGCAGCACTCCATCTCCAGCAGCATGCGGAAGCCCCAGCGGGTCGCCTCGTGCTCGCCGGTCGTGACGAGCATGCCGCGCGGCACGTCGCGGCGCAGCTTCGCATAGCCCCAATAGTCGTCGGGCGGCAGGCATTCCTCGATCCATTTCAGGCCGAGCGCGTGCGCTTCGTGCGCGAGCCGCGTCGCATACGGCACGTCGAGGCTCATCCAGCAGTCGAGCATCAGCCAGAAATCGGCGCCGACACGCGAACGCATGTCGGCAAGCGCGTCGAGATTGCGGCGCAGGCCGGCCTCTCCCTCGGCCGGGCCGTGATGCAACGGCAGCTTGCCGCCGATGAAGCCCATCTCCTTCGCGAGATCGGGCCGGGCGCCGGTCGCGTAGAACTCGAGCTCGTCGCGCACCTTGCCGCCGAGCAACTGGTGCACGGGCTCCCGCCGAACCTTGGCAAGCAGATCCCACAGCGCGAGATCGACGCCGGAGATCGCATTGAGCACGACACCCTTGCGCCCGTAGTACAGCGTCGCGTGGAACATCTGATCCCACATCTTCTCGATGTCGGTCACGCGCTGCCCTTCGATGAAGCGCGCAAGATGCCGCTCGACGATGAACGCGCCGATCTCGCCGCCGGTCGTCACGGCGAAACCGACCGTGCCGTCACTGGCCTCGACCTCGATCACGAGCGTGCCGAGCACGTTGATGCCGAACGACTGGCGGCTTTGCCGGTATTCGGGGTAGCGCGACATCGGCGTCGCGATGTGGTCGTCGATCCAGTGACCGGCATCCTGATCGTGGTAGTCGGCACCGCCACCACGCACCGTCAGCGCGCGGACCGCGCGTATCGTCGGCATGCTCATTCTTCGGGTTCCTTGGTTGGGTCATCGAGTACGGCGGCCGCGCGTACGCGTCGTGCGCACGGACCGCGGCGGAAATCGCAAGGTCGTGCTGCGAGGCGGCCGCGTCAGCGTGCCCAGCGCAGCACCCGCGCGTCGAGCCGTCGCGCGATCTCGATCAGGCCCGCGCGCGTGGCCGGATGCAGCGGCGCGAGCGGACGGCGCGGCGCGTCCGATGCGATCACGCCGCCCTCCTTCATCAGCGCCTTCGCCGCCAGCAGGCCGGCCTGACGATTTTCGTAATTGATCAACGGCAGCCATTGCTCGTACTGGGCGACCGCCTCGTCGCGCCGCCCGGCGAGATACGCGGCGAGAATCGGCCGCAGCCCGTCCGGATAACCGCCGCCGAGGATGCTGCCGGTCGCGCCCGCATCGAGATCGGCGAGCAGCGTGATCGCTTCCTCGCCGTCGAACGGCCCCTCGATCGCGTCGCCGCCGAGCGCGATCAGCTCGCGCAGCTTCGCTGCCGATTGCGGCACCTCGATCTTGAAATAGCGCAGATTCGGAATCGTGTGCGCGATGCGCGCCAGAAACGCGGCCGATACTTGCGTGCCGCTCATCGGCGCATCCTGGTACATGATCGGAATCGCGATCGCGTCGGAAAGCTCCGCATAGAACTGCTCGATCGCAGCCTCGCCGCAACGAATCGTCGCGCCGTGGTACGGCGGCATCACCATCACCATCGACGCACCGGCCGCCTGCGCGGCGCGGCTGCGCGCCGCGCAGATCGCCGGACTGAAATGCGTGGTCGTCACGATCACCGGCACGCGCCCCGCTACGTGCTCGAGGATCGCCGCGATGAGCCGCTCGCGCTCGTCGTCGGTCAACGAAAACTGCTCCGAGTAGTTCGCCAGGATGCACAGGCCATCCGCTCCCGCGTCGATGATGAAGTCGACACAGCGCTTCTGGCCCGGCATGTCGATCTCGCCCGACTCGGTGAAGATCGTCGGCGCGACGGAGAACGCGCCTGTATAGCGGCGGTGAATCGGCGTAGGCAAGCTCATCTGGAACCCTCTCTTATAATCAGTGATCCGAATTGTATGGCGCGTTCGTCATGCGCCGATACCGCGATAAATCACGCGTCACACGCGCCCGTACCGCCCTCGCAGCCCGTCCGTCACGCCGCAATAGATCGCCTTCAGCTTCAGGCGCTTGTTACGCGCATGCAGCAACACGAACGCGACGTGCTTGAGCGTGATGAGATTGATTAGCAGCATCGCCGGATAGCGCCGCCAGTAGTCGCGCGCGACGAGGATGCAGTTGCGCGCCGCATAGTAGTGGCGCAGCGCGCTCTGATCGAAGATCTCGACGCGCGGCCAGTGCTGCTGCGCGGACGGGCTGCCGAGTTCGTGGGGCAGCGACACGTCGGCGTTGACGCACACCGGCACGCCGTGCGCCTGCGCGCGCATGCAGTATTCCGCGTCGACGTGGTCGATGAAGAAGTCCTCGCGGAAGCGGCCGAGCGCACGATACGCGTCGAGCGAGATCGCGGTGCCCGACGAGATGATGACCGAGCACGACAGCAGGCCGTGCGCGCCGCCGTGGATTGGTGTGATCTGCGCGGACCAGCGGCGCACCGTGAACAACGGCAGGTCGCGCTGAAAATTGCGGTTGAAGATCCGCGGGCCGACCAGGAAGCGGCTGTCGCCCACCCGCGCGCAGCCGGCCAGCATGCGATCGAAATAGTCGTCCGGAACGTGTGAATCCTGGTCGAAGATGAAGAAGACGTCGCAGCCGCGGCCGATCAGGAATTCGACGCCGGCGTTGAACGCACCGGCGATACCGCCGCGATTGTGATTCGGGATCACGTCGACGCCGCCTGCGGCGAGCCGTGCGTACAGCGCGGGATCGGCGGCGGGCGAATTGTCGACCGCGACGACGGCGGGGCTTTTCGCGGGCAAGGTCAGCAAATGCTCGATCTGCGCGGCGGAGGGTTTATACAGCGTGACCAACGTACCGTGTGGCATGACGGCACCTCGTGACGATCAAGTAGCGATGCGCCGCGCCGGTCGATCCGGGCGGCCCGTCCTCCTTTGCACGACTGCTTGTCTCGTCGACCGGCCGGTCCTGCCCGTTCGCGTGCGGCACGCGAACGTCGCACGCGCCGCGGCCGGTCTTTCCTTATTTTGCGTACAGCTTGACGACGCTCGCCTGGACGACGCGCGTGATCTCTTCCATCCGCCAGCGGATATGCGTGTCGGTCAGCGTCGTGCAGCGCGCCGCATCGCGTTCGGCGAGCGCGTCGAGAATCTCGAGATGCTCGGTAAACGCCTCGTTGCGTCGCTGATCGACGTCGACCCAGCGCACGTAGTGAATCCGCGCATTGATCCCTTGCAGCACCCGGCCGATCTCGGCATTGCCCGACAACGCGGCGAGCTCCAGGTGAAACTGCTCATCCTTGACAACCAGCTCGGCCGACGACATTCGCGCGGCATTCTTCATCACCTGCTTCCAGAAGCGACGCAGCGCCTTGATGTCGTTGTCCGACGCACGCTCGCACGCGAGCATCACCGCGGTCGTCTCGATCGAGCGACGCAATTCGAACAGATCGAACACATCCTTCCCCTCCAGTTCCCGAATGAAGAAACCGCGGTTCGGCACGAACACCAGCAAATTTTCGGCAACGAGCCGGTTCAGCGCCTCGCGAATCGGCGTACGACTCACGTTGAAGCGCTCGGCAAGCTCCAGCTCGTTGAACCGTTCGCCCGGCCGGATCTCGTACAGCACGGCCATCTGTTTCAACTGCTCGTAAATCTCGTTGACCGTGAGGCCCGTGCGCGTGGGCGCCGCGGTCTCCCGGCCAGCCATAACGGAAGTCGACATCTCGTCTCCTGGTTCCACCTGTTGTCACCGCGCGTCATTATCCATCGGCAATTTGCCCGCGCGCGTCTTTTTACCTGTACGAGCCATGGGTCAGCGCATCAGCAGGCTGCCGAAGCCCGGCACGGGATCGTCGATGCCCGCGAGCCGCAGCGCGTGCCATGCGAGCGCGTGATTGCTCGACAGCACGGGTTTGCCCGCCCGCGCCTCGATGTCGGCCAGCGCATCGACGATGCGCAGGCTCGTGCACGACACGAATACCGCATCGACGGCCGGATCGGCGGCGAGCGTCAGCACCGCGTGCTCGATCGACGAGCGCTCGATCCGGGCGACCTCGTTGTCGTCGCGGTGCTCGAACGAGCCCACCCGCACGATATCGACGCCGCGTGCACGCAGGTACGCGGCCATCGCATCGTTGATCGCGCGCTCGTATGGCGTCAGCAGTGCGACGCCGCGCGCGCCGAGCGCCGTCAGCGCGACGCGTGCCGCGGTAATCGGCGTGGTGCACGCGACGCCGGGCCGCGCCTCGCGAATGCGCTCGAAGACGCGTTCCTCGCCGAGCACCATCGACGCCGACGTGCAGCCGAACGCCACGACGTCGAGGCGCTCGCCCGGCCGGATCAACTCGACCGCCGCGCAGATGCCGCCGTCCATCCGCGCGAGCGTTTCGGCCGTGATCTCGGCCGAATTCGCGATCCGGCTTTCGTAGAACGCGACGCCATCGATGGCGAGCAGACGTCGCCACTCGTATTCGATCGTATGATCGGTCGCCAGCACGACGAGGCCGATCGCCGCGCGCCGCGCGATGCCGGCGTCGAGCGAGAAATCGAAGCGGGCGTACGCATCGCGCGCCGGGCCGGCGCCGACACCCGGATCGGACGTCTGGGGGGTAGAGAGAAGTTCGCTCATTGCAGGGTCATCCCGGTGATGTCGATGTCGGGCCGCTTGCCGTGAATCAGATCCGCCACGATCTTCGCGGTGCCGCACGACATGGTCCAGCCCATATGGCCGTGGCCGGTGTTGAAAAACAGGTTGCGGTGCCGGGATGCGCCGATGATCGGCGTGCCCTCCGGCGTCATCGGCCGCAGCCCGGCCCAGTACGACGGCTTCGCGTAGTCGGCGCCGTTCGGGAACAGTGCCTGCGCGGTCGCGAGCATGTGCGCGAAATCGCCCGGCGAATGCGTGGTGTCGTAGCCGCTGAACTCGGCGGTCGCGGTCAGCCGCAGCCGGTCGCCGAAGCGCGCCCAGGCGACGAGCTGGTTCTCCTCGACGCCGCCGAGCGCCGGCGGCTCGTGCGTATCGCCGATCGGCAGCGTGACCGAGTACCCCTTGACCGGATAGATCGGCAACCGGTAGCCGAGCGCGCGCGCGACGCCCGGCGAATACGCGCCGAGCGCGAGCACGTAACGATCGCCGCTCACGCGGCCCTGCGACGTCTCGACGTAGTCGATCGCGTCGGCGCTCGCGCGCACGCCGTCGATCGACGTGCCGAAGCGAAATTCGACGCCGAGCGCACGGCAGCGCTCGGCGAGCGCGCGCGTGAACAGATGCGCGTCGCCGCTCTCGTCGCTCGGGCAATGGATCGCACCCGCGATCCCGGCCGCCGCGTGGCGCAGCGCCGGCTCGCGTTCGACGGTGGCCCGCGCATCCAGGATATCGAGCGGCAGGCCGTTGTCGGTCAGGATCCGCATG
>NZ_BCPP01000231.1:0-7977 GCF_016586125.1 Burkholderia sp. E168m23 | reverse complement strand
ATCGGCACCATCACGAACATGAACTTGATCAGCAGCCAGCTGACGCTCGCGACACCGCGGTCGAAGCTCGTCTCGATACGCTTGTGGCTCACGACGTTGCGCGCGAGCGAGCCGAAGTACGTGTCTTCGCCGGTCGCGACGACGACGGCCGTCGCCGTGCCGCTGACGACGTTGGTGCCCATGAAGCAGACGTTCTCGAGATCGAGCAGCGATGCCGGTGCGCCGTTGGCCGCGCCGGCCGCGTGCGTGCCCGCGGATTTGCCGGCCACCGCGCCGAGCGTGTCGTACTTCTCGACGGGCAGCGCCTCGCCGGTCAGCACGGCCTGGCTGATGAACAGGTCGCGCGACGCGAGCAGCCGCACGTCGGCGGGGATCATGTCGCCGGCGGAAAGATGCACGATGTCGCCGGTCACGACTTCGCGCATCGGCACCTCGCGGCGCGTCGGTTCCGACGTGTCGGTCATGGCGCGCTGCACGGTCGCGGTCGTGCGGACCATCGCCTTGAGCTTCTCGGCCGCGCGCAGCGACCGGAATTCCTGCACGAAGCGCAGCAGCGCGCTGATCGTGACCATCGTCAGCAGGATCGTCATGCCGACGTAGTCGCGATCGTCGGGCGCCGCGAAGTAGACGTCGGTGAAGAAGCTGATGGCGGCCAGCACCAGCAGCACGTAGACGAACGGGTTGTGGAACGACAGCAGCAACTGGCGGGTCCAGTGCGGCGGCTTGTCGTGCGCGATTTCGTTCGGGCCGTCGTGCTGCAGGCGGCCGGCGGCCTGGTCGTAGGTGAGGCCGCGCGTGCTGGTGTGCAGCGACTTCAGCGTGTCTTCGAGCGGGCGGGCCGCTTCCTGTGCGGCGCGCATGATGCGCGGGTCGTTCTGCTGGCCGGCGCCGGCCTTGATGAAGCCGCGCTGTTTCTTGTGCGAGGTGTTGTGTCGTGTCGTCATGAGTCGCTCCTTGCGCACGAGGCGGCGGGCGGGGAGCGGCCGTGACGTCATCGACGCACGAACGCTCCCCGCCGCGTCGCGTCAGGCGCGATCGGCTGTGGATCGGTAAAGGCGGGAACGCTCGCCGGCGCGCAGGATGCGCACGGCGTGTCGATGCGCAGCGTCGCACCGGCGAGCGGTAATCGACTACTGTCGTCTGAGTTCATCTGCACTCCTGTCGGTTGCGGAGAATCGGCGCGGGCGATCGGCAACGGCGCGCGCAACGAGGCGCGCGGCCGGACGGCACGCGAACGGAGAGCGCACGCGGCTGGCGCCGCGCGCAACACGAACGCACACGCGCGACGGCGCGTCGCGTGCATTCGACAACATCGAAAATTCGGCGGGAGATCTGGCCCGTGGTCAGGCCGGAAGGGCGCCGCATCCTGCTTCCCGGGATGCGGCAGAAGACGAGGCTCTGCGCGTTTTCCTCAGGCAGCAGTCAAGTTGGCCAGGCACCAACTACAACTCGCATCGGTGTTCACAGAACACTCCATGTAACTAGACGGGGGCGATGGTAATGGCTCGCTGTGCGAAGCGTCAACCCTTTTGTCAGGCGTTATTTCGAGATGCGTGATCGAGTCGGCGCGCGTGTGCAGTCGCACTCGATAGCCCGTCATGAAACAGCCGCGCGCCTGCGATGTCGGCAGGCGCGCGGCCGCGTCGAACGAGGTGCCGGTTACTGGTTCGCGGTCGCGACGGCGGCCCCCGCATCGAGGATGCCCGAGCCTGCCGGCAGCGCGGTGCACGACGTGCCGGCGGCCAGCTTCGCCGCGCGCGTGCCGCCTTGCAGCTTCTGCAGGATCTGCGCGGGTGTGAGGTTGCCGTTCACCGACAGCATCAGCGCGGCGACGCCCGTCACCTGCGGCGCTGCGAGGCTGGTGCCGTTCGCGGGGCCATAGGTGTCCGAGCCCGGCGTCGTCGTGCCGGTGTTCGACGTCGACAGGACGTTGACGCCCGGTGCGCTCAGCGCGACATCGGCGCCGAAATTGCTGAACGATGCGCGGCGGCCCGTCGCGTCGGTCGCGCCGACGGTGATCACGCCGCGGCAGTTCGCGGGCTGGTCGAGCCCGGTCGACAGGCCGTCGTTGCCGGCCGCGACGACCACGGTCACGCCTTTCGCGGTCACGTCGTCGATCGCCTGCTGGAACGTCGTGCTGCATGCGCCGACCCCGCCGAGGCTCAGGTTGATGATCTTCGCGGGGTTCGGATTGTTCGGCACGCCGTTGACGGGAATGCCGGCTGCCCAGCGCATGCCGTCGGCGATGTCGCTCGTCACGCCGCCGCACTTGCCGAGCACGCGCACCGGCAGGATCCGGCTGAGCCACGAGACGCCGGCGACGCCGGTGCCGTTGTTGGCGGTCGCGCCGATCACGCCCATCACGCGCGTGCCGTGCCAGCTGCTGTTGCTCGGCTGGCTGGCGCAGTGATAGTACGGGCCGTTGGCGTTGTCGAGTTCCTGCTGCGTGACCCAGTCGCCCGGATCGGTGGCGTCCGGGCCGCGCGTCAGGCCGTTGTTGCTGGTGTTGACGTTGCTGATGAAGCTGTAGCCTTGCTGGATCAGATTGCCGACGAGGTCGCCGTGTGGCCGGTAGCCGGTGTCGAGCACGGCCGTGACGACGGTCGGCGACCCCTTGGTCACGTTCCATGCGGGCGGCAGGTCGATGCCGGCGGCCGGGTCGGACAGGTACCACTGCTGGTTGTAGAGCGGGTCGCTCGGCGTGTCGCGGATCTGCATCGGGTGATCCGGTTCCGCGTAGTCGACATCGCTGTCAGCCGCGAACGCCTGCGCGAGCGCGGCGGCATCGGTGGCGTCCATGCGCTGGCCGAGCGACAGCACGGCCGCGCCGTTCGAGATCGTGCGCTCGACCTGCACGTTCACCGGCGTTTGCGCGACCGTGCTCGCGTACGCGCGTGCGCTGCCGGTCACCGGCGCCGTCCAGCGCGTCATCGCGCGCTGGATCACCGCGTCGAGTCGCGAGCCGCTGTCGATGGCCGCCATCGCGCGCGTGGCCGCCAGCGTTTTCAGCTTGACGATGAGGTGATCGACCGGCGGCTCGGCCGGCGCGGTCTGCGCGGCCATCTGCACGGCGGCCTGCTGCGACGTGCACGCATTGCCGCCGGACGACGCGGGCGGGGTGGTCGGCGCGGGCGTGGGAGCCGGCGTCGGAGCGGGTGTCGGTGCGGGCGATGCGTTGGACGAAGACGGGTTGCTGCCGTCGCCGCCGCCTCCGCCGCAACCGGCGAGGGGCAGGAGGGCGGCGGCGGACAGCATGCCGGCGAGCATGCGCGCATGTGCGGGGCGCGCCAGCGCGAAATTGAAACGTTTGGCTCTCATGTTGAAACTTGATCCTCGTAGATAACCGTCGTGCCGGCGGTGGCGCCGATCCGGCTGAGCCGGACCTTGTGTTTTTGTCTGACGGTTGCAGCGGGTTGCTGCGACGCGCCATGCACTGGGTAACGGCGTGCGCGGCGGCTTCTTGAGTGCGTTTCGCGAGAAAAACAGGGGGTGCCGCAAACGATTCCGTTGGTGCGTCGCAGCATGAACGCGCGTTTGGAACGACCGGCACAGATGGCACGGCCGAGGCCGTGCGCGGCGCGGTCGGGCGAACCGCGTGGCGCGGCCCGGTTTGCGCGGCACGGAAAACATCTTTCAGGATCGAGCTCGGGCGGAAGGTTGCTTACGCTTGCCCTGATGTGACGCGAATATTGTCGGGCGTAGGATCGCGATTCGATCAACGTTTCGTCAGGAGACATGCATGGATCGCCGTTTCCGTTGTCTCGCCGTCGCGCTGGCCTGTGCGCTGGCCGGCGCCGCGCACGCGCAGGCCCTTACCGGTACGCTGAAGAAGATCAAGGACACGGGTGTCGTGTCGCTGGGCATTCGCGAGTCGTCGGTGCCTTTCTCGTATTCGGACAACCAGCAGAAGAACATCGGCTACTCGCGGGACATCGCGTCGCGCGTCATCGACCAGTTGAAGACGGAGCTGAACCTGCCGAACCTCGCGGTGAAGGAAATCCCGATCACGTCGCAGAACCGCATTCCGCTGTTGCAGAACGGGACGATCGACTTCGAATGCGGCTCGACGACGAATACGCTCGAACGGCAAAGGCAGGCCGCGTTCTCGAACAGCATTTTTCTCTACGGCATCCGTTTCAGCACGCGCAAGGATTCGGGCGTGAAGGACTTCGCGGACCTGGCCGGCAAGACGGTCGCGACGACGGCCGGCACGTCGGACGAGCGCCTGCTGCGCAAGCTCAACGAAGAGAAGGCGATGAACATGACGATCATCAGCGCGAAGGATCACGCCGAAGCGTTCATGAACGTCACGACCGGGCGCGCGGTGGCGTTCGTGATGGACGAGCCGCTGCTGTACGGCGAGATCGCGAAGGACCGCAATCCGGGTGCGTACACGGTCGCGGGCACGCCGCTCGTTCACGAAAACTATGCGTGCATGATGCGCAGGGACGATCCGGCGTTCAAGCGCGTCGTCGACGGCGTGATCGCGAAGATGCAGACCTCGGGTGCGGCCGAGAAGCTGTACGACCAGTGGTTCATGCGGCCGATTCCACCGAAGGGCGTGAGCCTCAACTATCCGCTGTCGGCGGAGATGAAGCAGCTGTTCAAGAATCCGACGGATCAGGCGCAGTACTGAGCACCGCGTCGTGGCGATATCGTGCCACCCATGAAAAACCGCCGGCACATGCCGGCGGTTTCGCTTTGCGGCCCCGCTCGCTCGTGCGTCGAGCGTGCGCGTCAGGCCTTGATTTCAGGCCCGCGCGCGGCCGGCCGTGCCGGCGCCGCCGGGGCGGGAGCGGGCGCCATCGAACGCGCCGAAGGTTGCACCGGCACGATCACGACGACCGGTTCCGGCATGGCCCACGGCGCCATCGCGAATCCGACGGGCTGCGGCATCGGCATCGCGAATGCGTTGGCGAGCGCGATGTGCTGGAGCGCCATCATCTGCTGCTGCATCGCGACCATCTGGGCCTGCGCCGCCTGCATCCGGTACTGTGCAACCTGCATTTGCCGTAACGCTGCCGCGGGCGGCAGGCCGCCCGACGACGTCTGCATCTCGAAGCTCGCGCCGCCTTGCGGGCTGTGCCAGCTCCACGTGCTGACCTTCATCGGGCCGACGGCCGTCTGGACGACGCGCGTTTCGGCTTTCACGGGCACGGCCTGCCCGTCGACATTGACGAACATCGGTTGGGCGACGGCCGGCGCGCCGGCCTGCCCGGCCAGGGCGAACACGGGCGCCAGCATCAGCGCGCCCGCCGCCATATACGAACGGAATCGCATCTTCGTATCTCCATCAAACGAGACTGATCGAATCAACAATGACGTGTGGCTCACGGAGTGAGCCATCCGAGACGATGCGGCCGTTGGCTTAAATCAGCATTAAAACCGCCGCCGGCGGGCCCGATCGGCGCATGTCGGAACGGGCCGCCATCGGCATTCAACCTCGCCCGTGCCAGGGGCATCCTGTCGCCCGGTGCAACAACAGGCACAATACGGAATTCGCCACCACCGCACGCATGTTCGACATCCGAACATTGACGGTGCGGCACTGCTGCCGGACCTCCTTCCCCAGTCGTCATGAACGCCACGCTCACTCCCGCGCGCGAGTCGAATTCGCCGCGCTTCCTGCTGTTCCTGATCTGCCTGTTCGCATCCGCCGGCCAGCTCGCGATCGACATCTACGTGCCCGCGCTGCCCGACATGGCACGTTCGTTCGCGACCACGCCGCAGGCGATCCAGTCGAGCGTGTCCGGCTACATGGCGGCCTACGCACTGGGCCAGCTGATCTTCGGGCCGATCGCCGACGCATATGGCCGCAAGCGCGTGCTCGCGTTCGGGCTCGTGATCTACACGATCGGCTGCCTGCTGTCGCTCGGCGCACCGAACCTCGAGACGTTCGTGCTGGCGCGCTGCCTGCAGGGCTTCGGAATCGCGACCACCAACCTGCTGGCGAAGGCGATCATCACCGATTCGTTCTCCGGCCAGGCGTTGATGCACGCGTTCACGTACATGTCGATCGCGTGGGGGCTGGCGCCGATCATCGCGCCGGTGATCGGTGCGCACCTGCAGGAATGGTTCGGCTGGCGCGCGTGCCTGGTGTTCCTGCTGGTCTACTCGCTGGCGATGTGGGCGCTGCTGTGGCGCTACCGCGAAACCTTGCCGAAGCCGGTGCATCTCGAGCCGCGCACGCTGATGGCGAACGCGGGCAAGGTGCTGGCCAGCCCGGTGTTCCAGAGCTGCTTTCTCGCACAGGGGCTGTGCTACAGCATCCTGCTGGTGTTCAACATCGTCGGACCGTTCATGGTGCAGACCACGCTGCACAAGCCGCCGACCTTCTTCGGTTATCTCGCGCTCGGCATCGGCCTCATGTATTTCCTCGGCGGCCTGTCGAACCGGATTCACGGCCGCGGGCTGCCGAGCGCCGAGCAACGGCTGCGGATCGGCGCGCGCGTGATGGCGGGCGCGTCGGTCGCGATGCTGGTGCTGGCGCTGACCGTCGGCCTGCGCGTGTGGACGCTCGCGACGCCGGTGCTCGTGATGGGTTTCTGCGCGGGCGCGATGTACCCGACGCTGATGGCCAAGGGCAATTCGCTGTTTCCGCATATCGCCGGCCTGACGAGCGCGATCCTCGGCTGTGCGCTGCTGCTCGTGTCGTCCGCCATGATGGGCCTCGCCGGCTTCGTGTCGATTCACGTGCTGACGCCGCTGGCGGTGTTCTTCGTCGCGTTGTCGTTCATCGTCGTGTGGATGGTGACGAAGCTGCTGCGGTATCTGTCGCGGCAGCAGGCGGCGCCGGTGGTGTGCGGGAGCGGGGAGGCGGCGTAAGCCGCCTGCCGACCGACTCATGAACCGGATTCTGCTGAAGCGCGTCGCCCGCTCCGACGCCGCCGACCTGATCGACGCCAACCGCGCGAGCCGGAGCCATCATCTGCCGTGGGTCGATTCGTTCATCGACCAGGCCGGCTTCGATCAATGGTTCGCCCGCTGCCTGACGGGCCCGAACGTGGGATTCATCGCGCGCGAGCGGGCATCGGGCGCGGTGGTCGGCGTGGTGAATCTCAACGAGATCGTCGGCGGGGTGTTTCAGAGCGCTTATCTTGCGTACTACGGAATGGCGGAGTTCAGCCGCAAGGGGCTGATGACGGACGCGTTGCGGGCGGCGATCGACGTCGCGTTCGGCGAACTCGGGCTGCACCGGCTCGAAGCGAATATCCAACCCGGCAATCATGCGTCGATCGCGCTGGTTCGGCGGCTCGGTTTCAGGCAAGAGGGATTCTCGCCGCGCTATCTGCGCATCGGCGGCGAATGGCGCGACCACGAGCGCTGGGCGCTGCTGGCCGACGACGCGCGCGAAGGCGGCGCCTGACGGTCGTTTCCCGTCCCGTCTCGCGGCGCTTACAGCGGATGCGCGGCGCCTGCCTGCTGCAACAGCGACACGGCAACCGGGTCCGGCAGTCCGTTCGAATCGATCGCCCCAGCCTTGGCCAGCGCAACGAGATCGCCGTCGACGCCCGGTTGCCCGACCACGAACGAGGTGGTCAGGAATGCCGGCGCGGCGAGCGTGACCGCATAGCGCTGCTGCAGGTTCGTGACCACGGCCGATTGCGCGGCCTGCACGGTGTCCGGGCTGTTCATGGCCCGCTGATGGCGCAGGCTGCCCTGGAAATTGCCGATCAGCCCGGCCGTGTTCGTCCCGAGTTGCGCCGCGAGATAGACGAGCATCAGCTCGGTCTCGGGCGTCGTGTTGAAGGTGCCGCCCGCATAGGCGAGCGAATGCAGGCTCGCGCCGCCCGACGCCACGGTGATGACGCACGGCAGCGCCGCGTTGAGCGTGACACGGTAGTTGCCGCCACCGTCCGTCAGCGTCGTTGCCGAGCCAACCGCGCAATTGACCACCACCTGCGCGCTCGCGAGCGCGTCGCCCGTCGCGGCCGTGCCCGATAGCGAGACGGTTTGCGTGTTGTCGTTGAAGCACAC
>NZ_BCPP01000230.1:0-7982 GCF_016586125.1 Burkholderia sp. E168m23 | reverse complement strand
GCTCGGGTTTTCCCCTGCGACACACACTATATCTAGTACAGAACTACTCAACTGGCACCAAGTATAGTGGACATTCGGAGGACGTCCAAACGGATAATTTGCGATAGAGGTCTTGACATCGCTCACGCGCAGACACGGCAAGGCATTGGTCGGAGAAAAAACTTTCTCCGATCAAAAAACCCCGCGATCAGTGCTGACGGAAAGGAAAGTATTCGGCGGAAAAACCGGCATCGCTCGCGAAGCGTTGCCAATCGAAATGCGGGCCCGGGTCGGTCTTGCGGCCCGGCGCGACGTCCGAGTGCCCAGCGAACGCGTCGACCGGGTAGCGCGCGGCGAGCGCGCGGGAGAGCGCGGCGAGCACCGCGTATTGGGCATCGTCGAACGGCACGTCGTCCGCGCCCTCGAGCTCGATGCCGATCGAGAAGTCGTTGCAGCGCGTGCGGCCGAAGAACTCGGACGAGCCCGCATGCCACGCGCGCTCGTCGCACGACACGAACTGCACGAGCTCGCCGCCGCGGCGGATCAGGAAATGGGCGGACACGCGCACGCCGCGCAGGTGGCTCTGGTAATAGGGGTGCGCATCGCAGTCGAGGCGATTCAGGAACAGCGCCTCGATCGCGTCGCCACCGAATTCGCCGGGCGGCAGGCTGATGTTGTGAACGATCACGAGCGTCGGCACCGCTCCCGCGGGCCGCGCCTCGAAGTTCGGCGACGGCGCATGGCGCGCTTCGCGCACCCAGCCGTTCGCGTCAACCGACAACACCGCCGCGTCGCTCATCGTGCGTCGCGACCGTTCACGCGCGCGGCGTGGCGCTGCGCATGCTCGGCGCTGCAGAAGTATTCGCCGCTCGCGGCAATCGCGTCGCCCTTCGGCGCATGCACGCCGCATTCGGCGCAGCGCACCATCGGCTCGGGCAGCGACCGCGCGTCGCCGTTCGGGCGCGCGGCCCCCGCACCGGCGCCAGCGCCGGGCGCCCCGTCGTAACCGGCGCCGCGGCCGGCGCGCGCCTGCGCCTGTTCCTGCGCGTGACGCAGCTTGCGCGCGAGCCACGAACCCGCGAAGAAGAGAAGGATCAGGAGAAGAATCTGTCGCATCGGAAACCTGCGGTCAAACCACGGAGCGGTGCAGCAGCACCTCGAAAACGAACCGGCTGCCGACGTACGCGAGCAGCAGCGCGGCGAACGACACGAGCACCCAGCGCGCGGCGCCGCGCCCGCGCCAGCCCGACGTCTTGCGGGCCACCAGCAGGCCGCCGAACATCAGCCACGACAGGATCGCGAACACCGTCTTGTGGTCGAGCCGCAGTGCGCGCGCATCGACCTGCTCGCTGAACAGGATGCCCGACGCGAGGGTGAGCGTCAGCAGCACGAAGCCGGCGCCGATCAGGCGGAACAGCAGCTTCTCGAGCGTGAGCAGCGGCGGCAGCGTTTCGAGCCAGCTCGCGATCCAGCCGGTCGAGCCGTCGCGCCCGCCGCTCCGCAGCGACTGCAGGCGCCGCTCCACCATCAGCATCAGGACCGCGTGCAGCGCGGCGATCGCGAAGAGGCCGTACGCGATGTTCGCGATCAGGAAGTGCAGCTTGAACAGCGGTGCCGCGGCATAAGGCAGCACCCGCACGCCGCCGAACACGAGCGGCAGCAGCGACGCGCCGCACGCGAGCGGCAGCACCAGCAGGCGCAGGCTGTCGAGCGGGAAGAAAAAGCTCTCGATCCAGTAGATGCCGGCGCCGAGCCAGAACATCGCGGACAGGGCGAACGCGAAGCCGAACACCATCGCGTCGTTTGGAAAGATGGTCATGTGCAGCAGCACGCCGTGCGCGAGCAGCGCGGCGAACAGCAGCGCGCGGCCGGCCCCGCTCATCCCGGACGCGGCGGACGCGGGAACCGGCACGGCCGGCACGCTCGCGACGAGCGGCGTCGCGCCCTGACGGTGCGTACGCCAGCCTGCGACGGCGAGGCCGCCGTACAGGAATGCGGTGAGGGCATACAGTACAATATCCATGTTCGAAGTTTACACTAGGCCCCCTTCCCGCGACGGCTCCCTTTTGTTCGGTTCCGCCGCGCCTTCGGGCCCCACTGTCCAACGCTCCCCATGCTCGACAATCTCACTCAACGGATGGCGCGCGTCGTCAAGACGCTGCGCGGCGAAGCCCGGCTCACCGAGGCGAACACGCAGGAGATGCTCCGCGAGGTGCGTCTCGCGCTGCTGGAAGCCGACGTGTCGCTGCCGGTCGTCCGCGAATTCATCGCCAAGGTCAAGGAAAAGGCGCTCGGCGAAGAAGTGATCAGCAGCCTGTCGCCGGGCCAGGCGCTCGTCGGCGTGGTCCAGAAGGAACTGACCGCCGTGATCGGCGGCGACTACGAAGGCAAGGCCGCCGAGCTGAACCTCGCGGTCACGCCGCCCGCCGTGATCCTGATGGCCGGCCTGCAGGGCGCCGGCAAGACCACGACCGTCGGCAAGCTCGCGAAGCTGCTGCGCGAGAAGTACAAGAAGAAGGTGCTGACCGTGTCGTGCGACGTGTATCGCCCGGCCGCGATCATGCAGCTGAAAACGGTGACCGAGCAGGTCGGCGCCGACTTCTTCCCGTCCACGCCGGACCAGAAGCCCGTCGACATCGCACTCGCCGCCGTCGACTGGGCGAAGCGCCACTACCATGACGTGCTGCTCGTCGACACGGCCGGCCGCCTCGGCATCGACGAGGCGATGATGCAGGAAATCGCCGCGCTGCACGGCACGCTGAAGCCGGCCGAAACGCTGTTCGTCGTCGACGCGATGCTCGGCCAGGACGCGGTCAACACCGCGAAGGCGTTCAACGACACGCTGCCGCTCACCGGCGTCGTGCTGACCAAGCTCGACGGCGATTCGCGCGGCGGCGCCGCGCTGTCGGTGCGCCACGTCACGGGCAAGCCGATCAAGTTCGTCGGCGTCGCCGAGAAGCTCGACGGCCTCGAGGTGTTCCACCCCGACCGGATGGCGAACCGGATCCTCGGCATGGGCGACATCCTCGCGCTCGTCGAGGAAGCGCAGCGCGGCGTCGATGTCCAGGCCGCGCAGAAGCTCGCCGACAAGGTCAAGAAAGGCGGCGATTTCGACCTGAACGATTTCCGCGCGCAGATCTCGCAGATGAAGAACATGGGCGGCCTGTCGTCGCTGATGGACAAACTCCCCGCGCAGTTCCAGCAGGCGGCGGCCGGCGCCGACATGGGCCAGGCCGAAAAGTCGATCCGCCGGATGGAAGGCATCATCAGCTCGATGACGCCCGCCGAGCGCGCGAAACCCGAAATCATCAAGGCGACGCGCAAGCGCCGCATCGCAGCCGGCGCGGGCGTGCCGGTGCAGGAAGTCAACCGGATGCTGAACCAGTACGACCAGATGCGTACGATGATGAAGAAGCTGAAGGGCGGCAACATGCAGAAGATGATGCGCGGCCTGAAGGGCATGATGCCCGGCATGCGCTGATTTCGTCCGTCGGCCGGCGCGCGGGTTTTTGCCGTAGCGCGCGCCTGCCGTTCTGCTTCATCCTTATTTGTATACCGACTGCCCGCCAGAACACATGAACCGCGAAGAAGCCCTCCACATTTTCGACCACTCCGAAGAGATCGTCTCGGCCGACGCCGTCAACGCGTCGATCTCGAAGATGGCCGACGCGATCCGCGCCGAAATCGGCGACGCGTTCCCGCTCGTTCTCTCGGTGATGGGCGGCGCCGCGGTGTTTACCGGGATGCTGCTGCCGCATCTCGATTTCCCGCTCGAATTCGACTACATCCACCTGACCCGCTACCGCAACACGACGCAGGGCAGCCCGGAGATGCACTGGCGCGTCGCGCCGCGCGAATCGGTGAAGGACCGCATCGTGCTCGTACTCGACGACATCCTCGACGAAGGCGAGACGATGGCCGCGATCCGCGACCGCATCCTCGACATGGGCGCGCAGCGCTTCATGTCGGCCGTGCTGTGCGAGAAGACGCTCGCGAAGGCGAAACCGCTGCACCCGGACTTCTGCGGCTTCTCGGTGCCGGACCGCTACGTGTTCGGCTGCGGGATGGACGCGAAGGGCTACTGGCGCAACCTGCCGACGATCCGCGCGCTGACCGCGAACGTCTGATCGCCGCCCGGCCTGCTATATAAATGGAAAGCGGCGCTCCGGTTGCCCGGAGCGCCGCTTTTTTTCGTGCGTGCCGCCTGCGTTATAACTGGTGCACGAACGCGCGGATGCCCGCCAGCAGCATCTCGACCGAGATCGCCACCAGCACGAGGCCCATCAGCCGCTCGAACGCGGCGACCGTCCGCTCGCCGAGCCACTGCTGAATCCGCTCGGCCAGCACCAGCGTGATCGCGCAGACGATCATCGTGACCGTCAGCGCGCCGACCCACTCGAGCATCTTGCCGGGCGCCTGCGACGTCATCAGCATCACCGTCGCGAGCGCGGACGGCCCGGCCAGCGCCGGAATCGCGAGCGGCACGATGAACGGCTCGCCGCCCGCACGGGGATCGCTGCCGAGCGCGCCGTCCGGATGCGGGAAGATCATCCGCAGCGCGATCAGGAACAGCACGATCCCGCCGCCGAGCCGCAGCGACAGGTCGGTGAGGCTCATCATCCGCAGGAAGCGGTCGCCGACCAGCATGAAGAACAGTAGGATCACGAACGCGATCCCCACTTCGCGCAGGATCAGCTTCACGCGCCGCTCGCGCGGCACATCCCGCATCGCCGAAATGAACAGCGGGATGTTGCCGAGCGGATCCGTGATCAGCACGAGGAGCACGGTGGCCGACAGGAACGTGTATTCCATCGTGTCGCCCGGTCGCCGCGCTTAGTGCGCGAGCGCGGCGCGGATCTTCTCCGCGACCGCCGCCGCGGCCGTGTCGGCCGGCAGCAGCGTCGCTTCGGCATCGCGGCGGCCCTGGTACTCGATCTTGCCTTCCTTCAGGCCGCGCTCGCCGATCACCAGACGATGCGGCACGCCGATCAGTTCCCAGTCGGCGAACATCACGCCCGGGCGCTCGCCGCGATCGTCGAGGATCACGTCGATACCGGCCGCGACGAGTTCCGCGTACAGCTTGTCGGCCGTCTCGCGCACCATGTCGCTGCGGTCATAGCCCATCGGGCACAGCACGACCTCGAACGGTGCAATCGACTCGGGCCAGATGATCCCCTTGTCGTCGAAGTTCTGTTCGATCGCCGCGCCGAGAATGCGCGTGATGCCGACGCCGTAGCAGCCCATCAGCATCGGCTGCGGCTTGCCCGACTCGTCGAGGAAGGTCGCGCCCATCGCTTCCGAGTACTTGGTGCCGAGCTGGAACACATGGCCGACTTCGATGCCGCGGCAGATGTCGATCACGCCCTTGCCGTCCGGCGACGGGTCGCCCTTCTTCACGTTGCGCACGTCGGCGACTTCCGGCTCCGGCAGGTCGCGGCCCCAGTTCACGCCGGCGATGTGATAGTCGACCTCGTTCGCGCCGACGACGAAGTCGCTCATGTTCGCGACCGTGCGGTCCGCGATCACCTTCACGGGCTTCTTCGTGCCGACCGGGCCGAGGTAGCCCGGCGGCGTGCCGAACCACTCGACGATTTCCTGCTCGGTCGCGAAGCGGTGGTTCTTCAGGCCCGGCAGCTTCGCCACCTTGATCTCGTTCAGGTCGTGGTCGCCGCGCAGCATCACGAGCCAGATGGTCGGCTCGGCGCCTTCGTTGTCGGTCGCGAGCACGATCGACTTGATCGTGCGCTCGAGCGGGATCGACAGCAGTTCGGCCACGGCCTCGCACTTCGCCTTGCCGGGCGTCGCGACCTTTTCCATCGCTTCGGCGGGCACCGCGCGCTCGGCAATCAGCGGCAGCGCTTCGGCCGCCTCGACGTTCGCCGCGAATTCGGACGTCGGGCAGTAGGCGATCGCGTCCTCGCCGGTGTCGGCGATCACGTGGAATTCGTGCGAGAAGTTGCCGCCGATCGAGCCGCTGTCGGCCGCCACCGCGCGAAACTCGAGGCCGAGGCGCGTGAAGATGCGCACGTACGCGTCGTACATCTTGCGGTACGACTCGTTCAGGCCGGCCGCATCCTTGTCGAACGAATACGCGTCCTTCATGATGAATTCGCGGCCGCGCATCACGCCGAAGCGCGGACGGATCTCGTCGCGGAACTTCGTCTGGATCTGGTAGAAATTCACCGGCATCTGCCGGTAGCTCTTGATCTGGTTGCGCGCGATGTCGGTGACGACTTCCTCGTGCGTCGGCCCGATCACGAAATCGTTGTCCTTGCGGTCCTTGAAGCGCAGCAGCTCGGGGCCGTACTGTTCCCAGCGGCCCGACTCCTGCCACAGCTCGGCCGGCTGCACGGCCGGCATCAGCAGCTCGATGGCGCCCGCCCGGTTCATTTCCTCGCGCACGATCGCCTCGACCTTGCGAATCGAACGCAGGCCGACCGGCAGGTAGTTGTAGATGCCGCCGGCGACGCGACGGATCATGCCGGCGCGGACCATCAGCTTGTGGCTGACGATCTCTGCGTCGGCGGGTGCCTCTTTCAGGGTGCCGATAAAGAAACGGGAAGCTTTCATGCGGACGGTTCCAAAAACGGCGCCCCCAGGCGGGGCGCCCGAAAAAGTTTCAAGGTGAAAAAGCTGCGCGCGGCGAACAACGAGGGACGACGATGGCGCAGACGACGTAGCAGACTAATCAGGGACAATTCAGCCGGCGTACCCCGCGCGGATTCGCTCCGTCACGGTGCGCAGCGCCCGTTATCTGTTTATAATCAAAGCAATTTTAAAGGATTCGAAGGTGGTTGTATGCTGGATCGTGAAGGCTTTCGCCCGAACGTCGGCATCATCCTCTTGAACGCGCGCAACGAGGTGTTTTGGGGCAAGCGGCTCCGCGAGCATTCCTGGCAGTTTCCTCAAGGTGGGATCAAGTATGGCGAGACCCCCATGCAGGCGATGTACCGGGAACTGCACGAGGAAACGGGCCTGCATCCGGAACACGTCAAGATAATCGGCCGCACTCGCGACTGGTTGCGTTACGAGGTGCCTGACAAGTTCATCAAACGCGAAGTACGCGGTCATTACCGCGGCCAGAAGCAGATCTGGTTCCTGCTGCGGATGGTCGGACGCGATTGCGACATTTGCTTGCGCGCGACCGACCACCCGGAGTTCGATGCGTGGCGCTGGAACGAGTACTGGGTGCCGCTCGATGCGGTGATCGAGTTCAAGCGGGATGTCTATCAGTTGGCGCTGACGGAACTGTCGCGCTTCCTGCGCCGCCCGGCGCAGCGAGCCGAGAAGCCGCGCGGGCCGCGTGTGTCGCGCTATCCGCGCGTCATTGGCGCACAGGCCCAGACGCTGACGATTGTCGACACATCGGTAGTCTGTTCGGAGATCGAAGTGGAAGCGAGCACGCTCGACGAGATGCCGCCCCACGTGATCGTCGGCAAATGACGAGTCGGACTGCATGACCGGGCGCGACCTTGGTGTCGCGCCCTTTTTTTACGAGGAATGCATATTGAAAGCGATTGCTCTCGCGCTCGCATCGATCGCCGCGATGGCCGCCCTGGCCGGCTGCGCGAACTCGAAAGCGCCGTCCAACAAGGACGACAGCGAGTTCGTGTACCTGCTCGATCGTCAGGGAACCTGGAAGGAAAACGCCGTCGACACGCTGCCGCCGCTGCCGCAAACGGGCGATCTGCTGCCGTTCAACGTGTCGCAGAACACGCCGCTCAAGTTCTTCGTCGATGCGAAGTCGCTCGAGGTCGGCACCGACGGCGTCGTGCGTTACGCAGTCGTCATCACGAGCCCGGCCGGTGCACGCAACGTGAACTACGAAGGCATCCGCTGCGACACCTACGAATGGCGCCAGTACGCCGGCCTGAACTCCGACCACAACGGCTGGGATCGCACGGTGGAAAACGACTGGCGGCGCATCGAGAACGGCGAGCTCAACGCCTACCACTCCGCGCTCTACCAGGACTACTTCTGCTCGAACAAGATGCCGCAGGGCT
>NZ_BCPP01000229.1:0-7988 GCF_016586125.1 Burkholderia sp. E168m23 | reverse complement strand
GGGGATCCGCTTCGATTGACCTGCCCCCGGTTTTAGTCCGAACTGCAGTTAGAGTCCGAGGTTAAAAACTGCTGCTTTGCATCGTGCGCCCGCGCGAACTGCACCGGCGTCAGATAGCCGAGTGAACTATGAGGCCGCTCGGTGTTGTACTCGATACGCCATTCCTCAATCAGCCGCTTGGCGTGGCGCATTGAGACGAACCAGTGCTCGTTCAGGCATTCATCGCGGAACCGCCCGTTGAAGCTCTCGATATAGGCATTCTCCACCGGCTTGCCAGGCCGAATGAACGACAGCGTGACACCGGCTTCGTAGGCCCATGCATCCAGCACCTTACCAGCGAACTCCGGCCCGTTGTCGACCGTGATGGATGCGGGTAAGCCTCGCATCTCCTTGAGCCGCTCGAGCACTTGCTGCACTCGTAGGCCCGGCAGCGAAGTATCGACCTCGATGGCCAAGCACTCGCGCGTGTAGTCGTCGACCACGTTCAGGCATCGAAACCGCCGACCATAGGCCAGCCCGTCAGAAACGAAGTCCATCGACCAGCTCTGATTCGGGCCTGTTGCTAACGGCAGCGGCGTGCGCTCGACAGCCGCAATACGCTTGCGTCGCCGCTTGCGCACGCTCAGCCCCGCCTTGCTGTACAGGCGCCAGATGCGCTTGTGGTTGGCGAAGCAGCCATCCCGCTGCAACAGCACGTGAATCCGGCGATAGCCGTAGCGGCGCCTCTGCGCGGCGATGGCCATCATCCGGCCAGTCAGCGCTTCGTCATCAACTCGGCGGCGTGATTCGTAGTGGAACAGCGAGCGCGAAATCCCTACCAGCCCGCAGGCCCGGGTAACACCCATGGCACGTTCGGTCATCAATATCCGGACCGCTTCGCGCTTGGCCTGCGGGCTTGCTACTTTCGAGCCAGCAGGTCCTTCAGCGCGGCGTTGTCGAGCATCGATTCGGCTAACAGTCGCTTGAGCTTGCTGTTCTCCTGCTCCAGTTCCTTCAGGCGCTGCGCTTCGGAGACCGTCATCCCGCCGAACTTCGCTTTCCAGTTGTAGTAGGTCGCTTCCGAGATGCCGTACTTGCGACACAGCTCCGCCGGCTTCAGGCCAGCCTCGGCTTCCTTCAAGATGCCGATGATCTGTTCTTCGGTGAATCGCTTTTTCATTGCCGTTCCTCTCTGGAACGGACTCTACACCGTCACCGTACTAAACGCGGGGAGCAGGTCACGATCACAAAGCTCTTGATTCCTCTCGCGGCGGCCTCGGTCCGAACCGATTTCCACAGCGCACGGGCGACGCCCTGACCCATGTGATCGGGATGAACGAACAGCCATCCGGGCGTTGGCCGATCCGAATTCAACGATGCTCGGATCCAGAATCCGATGATCGACTCGCCTGATTCCGCGACGTAACCGATCGCCCCTTCGATCGTCTCCGGCGAGATCGTGAGATCGTCTTGCCACACGTCCAGCCATTCCTTCGGATAGCCCCAGTGCGCCTTCGAAAGGCGTGCCAGTCGTGTGAGTTCGTCCGCGTCCGCGGCACGCGCAGCACGCACGATAAATAGCTTGTGCATTTCGGCTCTCGTCATGGCGGACACCCCCTTGGTCGGCGTTTTCATGAGTGCATCATCCGGATCGTACGGTCTCATCGCCCGATCGACAGCCGACCCGCTCACCACAGCGTTGCGCGATGCCATTCAAATGCACACGCCCGGCGCGGCTATATGACCTGCGACGCATGTCCGGCGACGACGCGCCAGTGGGCGCCCGATCGACGCCAGAGGCGTGTATAGGCAAACGTGCCGGTGAATGCCGCGCCGTCGAAACGGCCGGCAAGAGCCGCTCGCGTCGTGGTGAGGATCATCTCGTCGACCGCGGATGCGCGCATTTCGATGACGTCGAGTGTGTCGAGACGCAAAAGCTTCACGCGATGCGCGGCCAGGTCGTCCTCTTTCGAGATGACCTGGCCGGTCGGGACTGTGAACACCAGATCGTCGTCCAGCAGCGCGTCGAGCGCTTCGACGTCGTTGGCCAGCATCGCCGCGCGGAGCGTGGTTTCGCTGGGTTCGATAACGGTACGGATTGCATCCTGTCAGGCCTCGCATCATTTCGGAGGGAAAGCGGCACGGGGGCGACAAACTCGGCCTATCGCGCATTCGACAGCGACTGACGCCGGACCAGCATCACCATGCAGATGCCGATCGACGCGATCAGGTTGACGGCCGGATAGAACGCGACCGCGACACTCCACGTGCTCAGTGCCAGCAACGCCAGCGCGTACTTGAGCACGCACAGCGCGAAATAGACGAGGCTCTCGCTCCACGGATCGCGGATCGTCTTGCGCACGGTCGGGCCGAGGCCGGCCAGCTCGATCAGCGTGACCAGGCAGATCGACACCGTCGGATCGTCGGTCAGCATCCACAGCGGAATGGCTGACAGTGCTGCACACAGGAACAGCCAGTCGAGGCCCGTCCAGCCGTGCTCGCCGCGAAACAGGCTGGTGATCAGCGTCAGAAAGCACGTGACGGCAATCGCCGCCGTGCACCATGCGGACGGGCCCGCGCCCGCGACGAACTGGCCGGCGGCCGCGATCGCCGTGACGACCGACCACACGAGCCACGTGAACAGATGCGGGCGAACGGTGCGCCGATAGATCGCGAGCCCGTAAGGAATCGCCGCCAGCAGCGACACGGCCGTTCCGATCACGCCGAAGATCGAAGCGGCGCTTTCATCGACATTCACCATCGACGCAACCTTGTTCGGATTGCCGATCAGTATGTGGTCAGACGGATCGGGACGCAACGTCCTGCGTTTTCCGCGGTGCGGTGAGCGCTACGCAGATTCGCACCGGAATGCGGAAGAAACAGGACTGGCGCGTATCGACCGCACATGACGAGACGCTCCGCATCCACCTAGCCAGTCAAGACTCCGCCTTCGCCGCATGCACGTCGCGCCGAAACGCACCGGGGCTCGTGCCTGTCCATTTCCGGAACGCGCGATGAAACGCGCTCGGCTCGGTGAAGCCAAGCTCGACCGCGATCTCCGCGACGCTGAGCGCGTGCCCGCGCAGCAGCGACTGGGCCAGCGCGCCGCGTAATTCGTCCTTGATCGCCGCGAAACTTTGCCCTTCGCTGCGCAAACGCCGCCGCAGCGTCGCGGGCGTCGTGTCGAGGCGCACGGCCAGCGTGTCGAAGTCGGGCCATTCGGCGGCCGGCAGCGCTTTCAGGTGCGCGCGCGTCTTCGCGACCCAGCCTGTGTCGTGTCGGTAGCGCACGAGGAGATTGCCGGGTGCGCCGCGCAGGAAGGTCCGCAGTGTCTGCTCCGAGCGGATCGTCGGCAGCGCGAGGTACGCGGCGTTGAACGCGAGCCGGCTGTCGGGCCGGTCGAAATGCACCGGGACGCCGAAGAACTGGTGATAGTCGCTGCGCTGGCCGAGGCTCGGGCACGCGAAATCGATGCGCTGCAGCGGGATGCGCCGGCCGATCAGCCAGCACGCGACGCCCAGCAGGATCAGCCAGAACGTCCGGTACGCGAACGCCGGGTACGGCGCGCCCGATTGCGCCAGCACGATCTGCGCCTGCCCGTCGGCCACCACGAGTTCGCCGTGCGGCTCGTCGAGCACCACACGCAGAAACTTCAGCGCGCGTCGCAGCGCCTTGTCGAGCGTGCCGGCATGCAGCACCGCGTGGCACAGCAGCGTGAAGCTGCCACGCCGCATCGGGCGCGCGGCAAGCCCGAAGAATTCGTCGTCGAGCGTACCGGCGATCGCGAGCCACAGCCGGCCGTACTGCTGCGGCGTGACGGGCTCGTGCACGGTGGCCGGCAGCCCGGCGGCACGCAGCACGGGCGCGGTCGGCAAGTCGCGCCGGCGCAGGCACGCGAGCGCATCGTCGACGAAATCCGGCGAAATCATCTGCGGCCCCATTTCCTGCGTCCTCTCGACATGGCAAAAGCGATCATGATTCTAGATTCCGTTTGTCATTGATTGCAATGTAGGGGCTGTCTACTATCGATGTATCCCCGTCGCGCCCCTGGCGCGTCGGCGGCCATAACGCACAGGAGACACGCATGCCTGAAGGAGCTACCGCCCGGGCGGTGCCGGCTTACGCCGACGCCGTGGCCCGTTTCAGTATCGAGACCGCTGCCGCGCAACTGAGCGGCGATCTGGAGCGCGGCCTGAACGCGTGTGTCGAATGTTGCGACCGGCACGCGAAGGCGGATGCGATCGCACTCGACTGGATCGACGCCGGCGGGCAGCACCACCGCTTTACGTTCGCGCAAATGCAGGCGTTGTCGGCCCGGGTCGCGAACCTGCTCGTCGCGCAGGGCGTGAAGCCGGGCGACGTGGTGGCCGGCCTGCTGCCGCGCACGCCGGAGCTCGTCGCGACGATCCTCGGCACGTGGCGCGCGGGCGCCGTGTACCAGCCGCTGTTTACCGCGTTCGGCCCGAAGGCGATCGAGCACCGGCTGCGCATGAGCGATGCGCGGCTCGTCGTGACCAACGTCGCGAATCGCGCGAAGCTCGACGAAATCGCCGATTGCCCGCTGGTCGCGACGGTACGCGAAGCAGGCGAGGCGCTGCCGGTGCGCGACATCGATTTCCGCGCGGCGCTCGACGCGCAGTCCGATACGTTCGAACCCGTGCTGCGCAAGGGATCCGACCTGTTCATGATGATGTCGACGTCGGGCACGACGGGCCTGCCGAAGGGCGTGCCGGTGCCGCTGTACGCGCTGCTCGCGTTCGGCGCGTACATGCGCGAAGCGGTCGACCTGCGTGCCGGCGACCGGTTCTGGAACATCGCCGATCCGGGCTGGGCGTACGGCCTCTATTACGCGATCACGGGCCCGCTGCTGCTCGGTCATGCGACGACGCTGTACGAGGGCAGCTTCACGGTCGACAGCACGTACGATGTGATCGACCGGCTCGGCATCACGAGCCTCGCGGGTTCGCCGACCGCATTCCGGATGCTGATGGCGGCCGGGACGGAAGCGGCCGCGCGCGTGAAGGGCCGGCTGCGCGTGGTGAGCAGCGCGGGCGAACCGTTGAACCCGGAGGTCGTGCGCTGGTTCCACGCGGCGCTCGGGGCGCCGATCCACGATCACTACGGCCAGACCGAGCTGGGCATGGTCGTGAACAACCATCACGGCCTCACGCACGTGGTGCACGTCGGTTCGGCCGGCTTCGCGATGCCGGGCTACCGTGTCGCGGTGCTCGACGAAGCGGGCCGCGAACTCGGCCCCGGCGAGCCCGGCAACCTCGCGATCGACATCGCGCGCTCGCCGCTGCTGTGGTTCCGCGGCTACTGGCAGCAGGACACGCCGGCGATCGCGGGCGGCTATTACCGGACCGGCGACAACGTGGAGCTGGAGCCGGACGGCGCCGTGAGCTTCATCGGCCGCGCGGACGACGTGATCACGTCGTCCGGCTACCGGATCGGCCCGTTCGACGTGGAGAGCGCGCTGATCGAGCATCCGGCCGTCAGCGAGGCCGCCGTGATCGGCGTGCCCGACCCGGAGCGCACGGAGATCGTGAAGGCGTTCGTCGTCCTGTCGAAGGGCTTCGACGGCACGCCGGAACTGGCCGAGGAATTGAGTCTGCACGTGAAGCGGCGGCTGTCCGCTCACGCTTATCCGCGCGCGATCGACTTCGTCGACGCGCTGCCGAAAACCCCGAGCGGCAAGATCCAGCGCTTCGTGTTGCGCAAGATGGAAGCCGAGAAGGTCGCTCAACCCTGAATACGGACTGCCAATGAATATCAAGGATCGCGTTTTTCTGATTACGGGCGCCGGTTCCGGCCTCGGCGCCGCGGTGGCGCGCATGGTCGTCGCGCAAGGCGGCAAGGCCATGCTGCTGGACGTCAATGACGAGGCGGGCGCGGGTCTCGCGAACGAACTCGGCGCGGCCGCACGGTTCGTGAAGACCGACGTGACGAGCGAAGCCGACGGTCAGGCGGCCGTCGCGGCCGCGCGCGACGCGTTCGGCCGCGTCGATGCGCTCGTCAACTGCGCGGGCGTCGCGCCGGGCGAGAAGGTCGTCGGCCGCGATGGCCCACACTCGCTCGACCGCTTCGCGCGGGCGGTGTCGATCAACCTCGTCGGCACGTTCAACATGATTCGGCTGGCTGCCGAAGCGATGTCGAAGCAGGACGCCGATGCGGAAGGCGAGCGCGGCGTGATCATCAACACCGCGTCGGTCGCGGCGTTTGATGGACAGATCGGACAGGCCGCGTATGCGGCGTCGAAGAGCGGCGTGGTGGGCATGACGCTGCCGATCGCGCGCGAACTCGCGCGCTTCGGCATTCGCGTCGTGACGGTCGCGCCCGGCATCTTCGCGACGCCGATGATGGCCGGCATGCCGCAGGACGTGCAGGACGCGCTCGGCAAGAGCGTGCCGTTTCCGCCGCGGCTCGGCCGCCCGGAAGAATTTGCGGCGCTGGTGCGCCACATCGCCGAGAACACGATGCTGAACGGCGAAGTCATCCGTCTCGATGGCGCGTTGCGCATGGCACCGCGCTGACACTGGAGGAAGCGAATCATGACGACTCAGGATCCGATCGTAATCGTGGGTGCGGCGCGCACGCCGATGGGTGGTTTTCAGGGCGACCTGGCGGCGGCGAGCGCGAGCGACCTTGGCGCGGTGGCGATTCGTGCCGCGCTCGAGCGCGCGAACGTGCCGGCCGAACGCATCGAGGAAATCGTGTTCGGCTGCGTGCTGCCGGCCGGCCAGGGCCAGGCGCCCGCGCGACAGGCCGGGCTGAAGGCCGGGCTGCCGCTCGCGGCGGGCGCGACCACGGTCAACAAGATGTGCGGTTCGGGGATGAAGGCGGCGATGTTCGCGCACGACCTGCTGCTGGCCGGTTCGGCGGCGGTGGCCGTGGCGGGCGGGATGGAGAGCATGACGAATGCGCCGTATCTGCTGCCGAAGGCGCGCGCGGGCATGCGCATGGGTCACGGACAGGTGCTCGATCACATGTTCCTCGACGGGCTCGAGGACGCGTATGAAAAGGGCCGCCTGATGGGCACCTTCGCCGAGGATTGCGCGCAGGCGTACCAGTTCACCCGCGAAGCGCAGGATGCGTTCGCGATTGCGTCGCTGACGCGGGCGCAGCGTGCGATCGCGGAAGGGCGTTTCGTGTCGGAAATCGCGCCGGTGACCGTGAAGGCCGGCAAGACGGAAAGCATCGTGTCGATCGACGAGCAGCCCGGCAAGGCGAAACTCGACAAGATCCCGACGCTGAAGCCGGCGTTTCGCGACGGCGGCACGGTGACGGCCGCGAACGCTTCGTCGATCTCGGACGGTGCGGCCGCGCTGGTGATGATGCGCCGCTCGGAAGCCGAGCGCCTCGGCCTCACGCCGAAGGCCGTGATCGTCGGGCATTCGACTCATGCGGACAAGCCCGGCCTGTTCGCGACCGCACCGATCGGCGCGTTGCGCAAGCTGTCGGAGAAAACCGGCTGGAACCTGCGCGACGTCGACCTGTTCGAGATCAACGAAGCGTTCGCGGTGGTGCCAATGGCCGCGATGCGCGACCTCGACCTGCCGCACGAGAAGGTGAACGTGCACGGCGGCGCGTGCGCGCTCGGGCATCCGATCGGCGCATCGGGTGCGCGCGTGATGGTGACGCTGCTGGCCGCGCTCGAAACGTATGGCCTGACGCGCGGCGTCGCATCGCTGTGCATCGGCGGCGGTGAAGCGACGGCGATTGCGATCGAGCGCATCGCGTAAGAAGTCGCGCATCGCATCGCATTGTTCGCACGCGCGAACGCGGCATCACGGGCGGCGCGTATTGCACGGGACATCCCCGTGTGATGCGCGCCGCCCGTTTTTATTCGATGGAAGCGTCGTATCGCGCTAAGGCTTCGCGTTCGGCGACACCGCGCCGCACGCGCGAATCACGAGCTGCACGACCTGCTCGGTTTTCTCGTCGAACGCCTTCTTCGTGAACGCGCGCTTGCCGCTCAGCGCGCGAATCTGCGCATTTTCGTATAACTT
>NZ_BCPP01000228.1:0-7988 GCF_016586125.1 Burkholderia sp. E168m23 | reverse complement strand
CGTGGACGATACCGTTGTACATCGCACCGATCGGGCAGATCGGCATGCAATTGTTGTTTCCGCAACAGGTCGGCCGGCCGTCGTACGGGCGGCTGTTACGCGCGACGGGCTCGGTCACCACGTGGAACTTCGGGTCGTAGCCGTTCAGCGCGCTCTTGATGGTCTGCTCGTTGAACGACAACGGCAGCGGCGGCATCGGGTACGCCTGCTTGCGCGGCGAGTACAGGTCTTCCTCGGGGCCCGGGCCCCACACGCCGAGCTCTTCCTCGGCGCGCTGATAGTAATGCTCGAGGTCGTCGTACTGGATCGGCCAGTCGCGGCCGACGCCGTACACGGTCTTCATCTTGAAGTCGTTCGGGATGAAGCGCCACGCGGACGCGGCCCAGTGCCACGTCGTGCCGCCGACCGCGCGGATGTACTGCGAGTTGAACTTGTGCTCGCCCTTCAGGACCAGGTAGTCGTTCGGCGGGCCGTATTCCGGATGCGGGGCCCACGGGCTCGACGGGTACGGCGCCATGAAATCGGTCTTGTCGGCCTGGTTGCGAAAGCGCTCGACGATTTCCCAGCGCGGCATGCGCGGGCCGGCTTCCAGCAGGATCACGGACTTGCCCGCCATCGCGAGCTGGTGTGCAACGATCGCGCCGGCGACACCCGATCCGACGACGACGATGTCGGCTTTTTGCGTATCGGTATCGGCCATCAGGCTTGCCTCTCGATCGGTTTTTCGGCCCAGAAGCCGGGTTTGTTGGGGCAATACGAAGGGATCACGAGCGTATCGGACACCACGCTGAACATTAATGCTTCTTCGTAGGTAATCACGACGTTGTCGACGATGCCGAGATACCACGCGCCGAGAATCGTCAGTGCGAGCGATTCCTGGTCGGGATTCAGCGAGCCGGATGCGAGCGCACCGGCGAGTTGCGGCAGGCTGTCGGCCGTCTTGAACGAGCCCTTCTGCAAGGCCTGCAGATAGCGCTGGCCGGTGATGCGGCTCAGCCCCTTCTTGCCGGTCAATGCTTCGGAAAGCGTCATGAACGTATCGAGCGGCGCGGTGCCGGGATCGTCGGCCAGGGCCCGCAACGCCAGCGAGCCGGTGAGGCCCGCCGCCGTCAGCGCCAGTGCTCCCTGCAGCCATTGACGCCGCGTGATGCCGGTTGCGGCTGCGTCGTTGTCACGACGCGATTGGGGGGTGTTGTCGTTGTGCATGTTTCCTTCTCTCGAACACCGGATTCGGGAAAACCACGCTTGATATTTCTCAAACATTGGCGCGGATCTGCAATGTACGCGCACCAGCCGGATCAAACAATCTTTTTATAGTTCATTTAATGTTCCGCAATCCGGGACAATCGAAATTTCGCTGCATTTTTGTGTCGTCGACGCGACAAATCCGCGGCAGGCACCCCCGTGTCGCGTGCCGACCACACACTGCACCCGCATGTCGCGCTGCGCGCGCGCGACGGTCGGTTAGAATCCCGTGCAATCAAACAGAAAGCTTCCCTCCGAGGGCAATCGAGCGATGAAGCAGCGCGACAAGCACAACAAAGAAACGCATCGAACCAACCACACGACCCGGCTGCTCTGGCGCATCGGCGCCGTCGCAACGCTCGGCGCCGCCGCGGCCCTGTCGCTGCATGCGGGCGCGGCGCGCACGGTGAGCGTGTCGCCGCAAGGCACCGTCACCGAAGTCCGGCAGAGCGTCGTCAAGTTCGACGAACCGATGGTCGCGTTCGGCTCGGCGTCCGCGCCGAATCCGGCGCGCGTGACCTGCAACGATTCGACCGCCGCGCGCGGCCAGGGCCACTGGCTCGACGACAAGACCTGGGTTTACGATTTCGAAAGCGACCTGCCGCCCGGCGTCCGCTGCTCGGTCGCGCTCAACGATACGCTGCGCTCGGTCGCCGGCAATGCGGCCAGCGGCCCGCGCCGCTTCACGTTCCAGACGGGCGGCCCGTTCCCGGTGTCGGTCCGCCCCGGCTCGCGCGAGATCGAGGAGCGGCAGGTCTTCGTGATGAAGCTGAACGGCCCGGCCGAGCCGCGCTCGGCACTCGCCAACATCTGGTGCGAAGCGGCCGGCATCGGCAACCGCATTCCGGTCACGGCGGCCGACGACGACACGCGCAACGCCCTGCTCGATCATTTCGGGCTGAAGAAAGAAGCGGCGCGCGTGCTGACGCTGTCGTGCTCGCAGGCGCTGCCGGCAAGCGCGAAGATGCAGCTCGTCTACGGCAAGGGCGTCGCGAGCCCGAGCGGCATCGCGAACGACACCGAGCGGCGCTTCGATTTCACCGTGCGCGCACCGTTCGCGGCAAGCTTCTCGTGCGAACGCGAGAACGCGAAGGCGCCCTGCACGCCGCTGCGCCCGCTCACGCTGTCGTTCAACGCACCAGTCTCGCGCAAGCAGGCCGAAGCGATCAAGCTGCGCGGCCCCGACGGTTCGCTGTCGCCCACCTTCGCCGCCGACGATCACAGCGAGGAAGTGACGACCGTCACGTTCAACCCGCCGCTGCCCGCACAGGCCGCGCTGACCGTCGAGCTGCCGTCGGGCCTGCACGACGTGACCGACCGACCGCTGTCCAACGCCGACCTGTTCCCGCTCGCGACGCGCACCGCACCGATGCCGCCGCTCGCGAAATTCGCGTCGGGCACCTTCGGGATCGTCGAGCGCTTCGCCGAACCCGGTACGCCCGCGCTGGTGCCCGTCACGCTGCGCAATGTCGAGGCCGACCTGCATATCGCCGGCCTCAATGCGGGCGGTGCGCAATTCGCGAACCTGAAGGTCGAGAACGACACCGCGATCCGCCAGTGGATGCGCACCGTCGACCGCTTCGACAACTGGTCGATGACGGCCGGCTCGATCGACGACCAGATTCCCGGGCTGCTGCAACGCAAGGGGCAGCACCCCGTCTACGTGCCGCTCGAGGCCGGCGAAAAACAGCCGGCGCCGAAGAACCGCCGCATCGACGTGCGCTCGCTGTCGCTGCTCGCGGGCGAGCCCGGCGCGCAGGTGCTGACGCTGCCGAAGGCCGATCCGAAGGCGCTGCGTCCGTTCGAAGTGGTCGGCGTGCCGATCGACAAGCCCGGCTTCTACGTGCTCGAACTCGCGTCGCCCGCGCTCGGCCGCTCGCTGCTCGCGAAGCCGTCGAGCATGTACGTGCGCACCACCGTGCTGGTCACGAACCTCGGCGTGCACCTGAAACAGGGGCGCGAGAACAACCTCGTGTGGGTCACGACGCTCGACAAGGGCAAGCCGGTGCCGAATGCGCAGATCCGCGTATCGGACTGCAACGGCGACGAAATCGCGGCCGGCAAGACCGACGCGCAGGGCCTGCTGAAGATCGACGGGCCGTTCGAGCCGAAGCGCGAATGCAGCTCGTCGGGACAGCGCTTTAACGACTACTTCGTGTCGGCCCGCGTGGACGATCCAAAGACGGGCCCCGACATGGCGTTCGTCAGCTCGGGCTGGAACCGCGGGATCGAATCGTGGCGCTTCAACGTGCCGACCGACACCGACAGCGCGCCGACCGTGCGCGCACATACGGTATTCGACCGCACGCTGCTGCGCGCCGGCGAAACCGTGTCGATGAAGCATTTCATCCGCACCGAGACGCTGCAGAGTCTCGCGTTCCCGTCGCAATACCCGACGCGCGTCGCGATCCGCCATCTCGGCACGGGCCAGACCTACAAGCTGCCGCTCACGTGGGCGGCCGACCACAGCGCGGATTCGCAGTTCACGCTGCCGGCCGCCGCGAAGCTCGGCGAATACAGCGTCGAGCTCGAAGGCGGCCCGGACGATGCGCCGACCGCCACGTACTACAGCGGCAGCTTCCGCGTCGAGGCGTTCCGCCTGCCGGTGCTGAAAGGCTCGATCGGCGCGCGCGACGCGCAGAAGAGCCCGCTCGTCGCCGCGAAGGAAGCGCCGCTCGCGGTGCAGATCGACTACGTGTCGGGCGGCGGCGCATCGAACCTGCCGGTGCAGGTATCGGCGCTGATGAAATGGGCGTCGCCGCCGTTCGCGGACCGTTTCGAGGATTTCAGCTTCACGCCGTATCGCCCCGACACGAGCGACGGCAACGCCGACGACGATGCGCAGGACGGCGACAACGCGTCGTCGTCGGCGTCGAGCAACGATCCCGACGCGACCAAGCTGATCGCCGACAAGCTGCCGCTGACGCTCGACCGCAACGGCGCGGGCTCGGTCACGCTCAAGGGCCTGCCGGACGTCGACGCGCCGAAGCGCATTGCGCTGGAGGCGACGTTCGCCGACCCGAACGGCGAAGTGCAGACGATTCGCGGCGACACGATCCTGTGGCCGGCCGCGGTGGTGGCCGGCATCAAGGCCGGCCGCTGGGTGTCGGTCGGCCAGCGCGTGCCGGTGCAGGCGCTGGCGGTCGACCTGCAGGGCAAGCCGCGCGCGTCGGTGCCGATCGAGATCAAGGGCGTCGCGCGCATCACGACGTCGTCGCGCAAGCGGATGGTCGGCGGCTTCTATGCGTACGACAACAAGAGCGACACGCGCGACCTCGGCGTGCTGTGCTCGGGCAAGACCGACGACAAGGGCCGCATGGCCTGCGACGCGACGCTCGAGCAGGCCGGCAACGTGCAGCTGATCGCGGTCGCGAAGGACGGCGACGGCCGCACGTCGAATGCGTCGACGTCGGTATGGGTCACGCGCGAGGACGAACTCTGGTTCGGCGGCGACAACACCGACCGGATCGACGTGATCCCCGAGAAAACGTCGTACGAACCGGGCGAAACGGCCCGCTTCCAGGTGCGCATGCCGTTCCGCTACGCGACCGCGCTGGTGGCGGTCGAGCGCGGCGGCGTGATGGAAACGCACATCGTCGAACTGAACGGCAAGAACCCGACCGTCGACCTGAAGGTCGGCGAATCGTGGGGGCCGAACGTCTACGTATCGGTGCTCGCGCTGCGCGGCCGGATTCGCGAGGTGCCGTGGTACTCGTTCTTCACGTGGGGCTGGAAGGCGCCGGTCGAATGGGCGCGCGCGTTCTGGCGCGAAGGCCGCCACTATGAAGCGCCGACCGCGTTCGTCGACCTGTCGAAGCCCGCGTTCCGCTATGGCCTCGGCGAGATCAAGGTCGGCACGGGCGTTCACCGCCTCGGCGTGACCGTGACGACCGACGCGACCCGCTACACGGTACGCGGCAAGGCGCAGGCGCACGTGAAGGTCACGCTGCCGAACGGCCAGCCGGTGCCGGCCGGCACGCAGATCGCCCTCGCGGCCGTCGACGAGGCGCTGCTCGAACTGATGCCGAACAACAGCTGGGACCTGCTCGACGCGATGCTGCGCCGGCGCGCGTACGGCGTCGAAACGGCCACCGCGCAGATGGAAATCATCGGCCGCCGCCACTTCGGCCGCAAGGCCGTGCCGGCGGGCGGCGGAGGCGGCAGCGCGCCGACCCGGGAGCTGTTCGACACGCTGCTGCTGTGGAACCCGCGCGTGACGCTCGATGCGAACGGCAGCGCAACCGTCGAGGTGCCGCTGAACGATGCGCTCACGCGCTTCCGGATCGTCGCGATCGCGGCGGTCGGCCCCGACCGCTTCGGCACGGGCAGCACGTCGATCCGCAGCACGCAGGATCTGCAACTGATCTCCGGCCTGCCGCCGCTCGTGCGCGAAGGCGACGCGTTCCGTGCGCAGGTCACGCTGCGCAACACGACCGACCGCGCGATGCAGGTCGTCGTGACGCCGCGCGTGACGGGCCTCGACGTCGCACCGCAAACCGTGTCGCTGGCGGCGAACGCGGCGACCGAGGTCGCGTGGACGATCACGGTGCCCGAGCAGGCGCTCGATGCGGCCGGTGCGCTGAACTGGCGCATCGAGGCGGCCGAGCAAGGCGGCAAGCGGGCATCCGACGCGCTGGCCGTCGCGCAGAAGGTCGTGCCCGCGCTGCCAGTCACGGTGCAGCAGGCGACGCTCGCGCAGGTCGACGGCACGCTGACGGTGCCCGTGGCGGCCCCGACCGGCGCCGCGAACAATGCGCAAGGTCTGCCGCGCGGCGGCATCGCGGTATCGCTGCAGTCGAAGCTTGCCGACGGGCTGCCCGGCGTGAAGCGCTGGTTCGAGCGCTATCCGTACCGCTGCCTCGAACAGCAGGCCTCGCGTGCGATCGGCCTGCGCGACCCCGCGCAATGGCAGGCGCTGATCGCACGGATGCCCGTCTATCTCGACAGCGACGGCCTGGCGAGCTACTTCCCGCCGTCGTCCGACGATTCGCACCACGGCAGCCCGACGCTGTCGTCGTATCTCCTCGTGGTGTCCGACGAAGCCAGCCGTCTCGATCCGCGCTTCGCGCTGCCGGAAGACCTGCGCACGCAGCTCGAAGCCGGGCTCGCGCGCTTCGTCGACGGCCGCCTCGAGCGCAACGCGTGGGCGCCGCGCCAGGATCGCGACCTGCGCAAGCTCGCGGCGATCGAGGCGCTGTCGCGCTACGGCGCCGCGCAGGGCCGCATGCTCGGTTCGATCGAGATCGCGCCGAACCAGTGGCCGACGTCGGCGGTGATCGACTATCACGCGATCCTGACGCGCGTGAAGGACATCCCGCAACGCGACGAAAAACGCGCGCAGGTCGAACAGATCCTGCGGGCACGCCTGACGTACCAGGGCACGCAGCTCGTGTTCTCGACCGCGCGCGACGACGACCTGTGGTGGCTGATGACCAGCAACGAGACCAACGCCGCACGCCTCGCGCTGGAATTCGCGGGCGACCCCGCATGGAAGGATGAAATGCCGCGCGTGACGGCCGGCCTGCTCGCGCTGCAACGCCAGGGCGCCTGGCAGACGACGACGTCGAACGCGCTCGGCCTGCTCGCGGTCGAGCGCTTCTCGCGGACCTACGAGAGCACGCCGGTCGCCGGCGCGACGAAGGTTGCGCTCGGCGGCAACGAGCGCTCGATCTCGTGGTCGCAGACGGCATCGGCCGCGCCCGCCGAGTCGCCCGCATCGGCAGCGCCGTCGGCGTCGGCCACGCCCGCGACCCGCGCGGCCACCGCGCGCAGCGTGCTGATGCCGTGGCCGCGTGCGTCGCAGGGGCCGGCCACGCTGTCGGTCACGCAGGACGGCACCGGCCGCCCGTGGGCGACCGTCGAAAGCCTCGCGGCCGTGCCGCTGCGTGCGCCGTTTGCTGCCGGCTACCGGATCACGAAGACCGTCACGCCCGTGTCGCCGGCCGTCAACGGCGTGCTGACGCGCGGCGACGTCGTGCGCGTGCATCTCGACATCGATGCGCAGAGCGACATGACGTGGGTCGCCGTCAACGATCCGATCCCGGCCGGTGCGACGATCCTCGGGTCGGGCCTCGGCCGCGATTCCGAAGCCGCGACGCAGGGCGAGAAAACGCCGGACGGCGCGTGGCCGGCGTTCATCGAGCGCGACTTCGACGGCTATCGCGCGTACTACGACTATTTGCCGAAGGGCAAATTCTCGGTGGAGTACACGGTACGGCTGAACAACGTCGGCACGTTCGGCCTGCCGCCGACGCGCGTCGAGGCACTGTATGCGCCGTCCGTGTACGGCCTGTGGCCGAACCCGCCGATGACCGTGAAGCCGGCCGACTCGGGCAAGTAACGAGCACGTGATGATCGATCTGGCTTTGCCGCGGCCGGCGCGTTTCGCCGGCCGCGTATTCGCCGCCGTCGTGCTGGCCGCGCCGCTCGTCGCGCATGCGCTGCCCGGCTACGACGACGTGCGCCGCAACTGGCGCAGCTCCGACTGGGTGCTGCTCGCGCGCGACGGCACGCCGCTGCAGCGCACGCGTGTCGACCTCGCCGAACGGCGCGGCGCCTGGGTGTCGCTCGCGGACGTATCGCCCGCGTTCCGCGAAGCGATCGTCGTGTCCGAGGACAAGCGCTTCTACGAACACAGCGGCGTCGACTGGCGCGGCATCGCCGGCGCCGCGTGGGGCAACCTGTGGAACGAGCGCACGCGCGGCGCGTCGACCGTCACGATGCAGCTCGCGGGCCTGCTCGGC
>NZ_BCPP01000227.1:0-8013 GCF_016586125.1 Burkholderia sp. E168m23 | reverse complement strand
CTTCGTCATGGATACGACCGCGCTGTTCGCGGCCGGCACCGCGTGGCTCGCGCACGTCGTGCGCCGCCGGCTCGCGTGGCCGCTCGCCGAATGGCCCGCGCTCGCGCTCACGCCGGTGCTGGCGCTGCTCGCACTGCGCGCGTTCGATGCGCACGAAGCGCCGCTGTCGGGCATGGGCGCGTTCGCATGGCCGGTGGCCGTCGGCGCCGGGTTTGCACTGCTGTGGCGCCAGTCGCGCGGCACGACCGGCGCCGCTGCCGTGAACGGTGCGGCGCATTCCGTTGCAGCAGGCATCCTCGCGCCGCTGCATACGCTGGCGTTCTGGACCCTGTGCGGGCTGCTGTCGCTCGAAGGTTTCTGGCGCCTGCGCGCGTTCGTCCCGGAAGGCGCCTGGAGCTGGAGCGCATGGGCGTATGGCTTCGGCGCGCTGCTCCTGCTCGTGTCGGGCCCCGGCTCGCGCCTGCGCTGGCCCGTCGCGGCGTTCCCGCGCGCCTACCAGGTGTGGGGGGCCGCGCCGCTCGCCGCGCTGCTGTGGCTGTGGAGCCTCGCCAGCACGGCAAGCGACGGCGACGCCTCTCCGCTCTTCTGGCTGCCGCTGCTCAATCCGCTCGACGTCGCGCAAGGTCTCGTGTTCGTCGCGTTCGCCGTGTGGCTGCGTCGCCTGAAGACGCTCGGCGTCGCGTGGCATCCACGCGTCGTCGACTATCTGGCGATCGCGACCGTGTTCCTGTGGTTCAACGCGCTGCTGCTGCGCACGCTGCATCAGCGCTTCCACCTGGGCTACGACATCGACACCGTGCTGTCGTCGTTCGGTATCCAGCAAGTGTTCATGGTCGGGTGGAGCCTGTTCGCGTTCGCCGGGATGTGGCTCACGCGCCGCGACGGCATCGCGCGCCTATGCGCATTCGCGTCGCTGCCGCTGATCGTCGTGATGTGGGCGTGGACCTTCTACGCGAACTTCACGCAGGACGGCGGAAGCTGGGCGCGCGTGCCGCTGTTCAACCCGCTCGATCTCGTGCTCGCGGTCGTCTATGCGCTCGCCGCTTCGTGGTTCGTGCGCGCGCGCAAACTCGGCTGGACCTTCGGCACACATCGTGTCGAGCTGCTGGGTGCGGCCGGCGCGACCGGGTTCCTGTGGCTGAACGCGATCCTGCTGCGCACGCTGCATCACTGGGCCGGCGTGCCGTACGAATTCGGCGCGATGGCCGAATCGACGCTCGTGCAGGCATCGGTGTCCGTGTACTGGACAGTCTGTGCGCTCGCAATCACGATCTGGGCCACGCGCCGCGGGCTGCGGCCACTGTGGTTCGTCGGCGCCGCGCTGCTCGCGCTGACGGTCGTCAAGCTGTTCCTGTTCGACCTGTCGCACGTCACCGGCATCGAGCGGATCGTATCGTTCATCGGCATCGGCGTACTGCTGCTGTTGATCGGCTATTTCTCGCCGCTGCCGCCGAAGGCAGCCGCGCAACAGGACGGCCGGCCATGAAACGACTCGCCGCCCTGCTCGGTCTGAGCCTGCTCGCGTCGTTCGCGGCCGCCGACGGCGCGCCGAACGCCGGCCGCGTCACGCAGCGCTTCGCGCTCGACCTCGACGGCAGCGCCGCGTATTACCAGCTCACCGTGCCGCAGCCCGTGTATGCGGCGAGCCGGCGCGACGATCTCGGCGACGTGCGTATCTTCAACGGCGCGGGCGAGCCGGTGCCGTACTCGCTCGACGCACCCGCCGCGGCCGCGCCCGCCGTGCCGCCGTCCCGCACGCCGGTGCACTGGTTCCCGCTGCCGCCCGCGCGCGCCGAGCACGGCAACGCGCCGCTCGGCGTGACGGTCGGCCCGGACGGCGCGCTGCGCGCGGCCGTCGCGACGCCTTCGCGCCCAGGGCACGGCGCGGACCTCGTCGACCTGTCGCATACCGACGGCAGCACCGAAGCACTGCTCGTGCACGTGAACGACGACAGCTACCAGGGGCGCGTAGCCGTCGAAGCCAGCGACGACCTGCGCAGTTGGCGGCCGCTCGGCAGCACGCAGTTGCTGAAGGTCGGCCGCGGCAACGACATGCTGGTGCAGGAACGCATCGCGCTCGACGGCGCGGCGCCGCGCTACCTGCGACTCGACTGGCTCGACGGCGCACCCGCGATCGCGTCGATCGACGTCGAGACGCATCCGCGCGACGCACGCGGCACCGATACGGCGTCCGTGCCGCGCCAGTGGCGCGACGCCGTACGGATACGCGCCGGCGCCGCGCCGGGCGAGTATCTGTTCGACACCGACGGCGCGTATCCGGTCGATCGCGTGCGCATCGACCTGCCGCAGCCGAACACCGTCGCCCGCGCGATGCTGCAAAGCCGCGCCGATGCGCAGGCGCCGTGGCGCGACGTCGCTGGCGCCGTGCTGTTCCGGCTGCAGGGCAAGGGCGGCGAGCAGCGCAATCCGCCGCTCGAGTTCATCGCGAACACGGATCGCGCGTGGCGCATCGTCGTCGACATGCGCAACGGCGGGCTCGGCGGCGGCCAGCCGGCCATCGCGATCGGGTGGCATCCGGCCGCGCTGACCTTCGTCGCGCGCGGCACGCCGCCGTTTACGCTCGGCGTGGGCGACGCGTCGCTCGTGTCGTCGGCCGTGAGCCGCGACGCACTGCTGGTCGGCATGGCGCCCGAAGTGCGGCCCGCCCGCGTCGGCGCGGCGCTGCCGGCATCGGCCGTCGCGCCGGCGGCAGCCGCCGATGCGGATGCCGGGCGCCGCTACGTGCTGTGGGGCGCGCTGGTGGTGGCGGTCGGTGTGCTCGGCGCGATCGCATGGCGCGTCGCGAAAGCCGGCAGCGACACGCGCGGCCGCGACGAGTGACGTCGACGTGCATTTGCGTGCCGCTTGACGCGGCGTTCACGTTCATCGAGCAGGTACGTTCTTTGGGACATCGCCACGCGTGACCGCACCGATTCATCGAGTGGCTCGCCTTCCACCTTTGCGTGAAGGCCGCACGACGCGCCAGCGGCCCGAGCCGGAGTCCGTCAGCCGCTATCGAGCCATGAAGCGGCCGTGCTGACGCGGTCGCCACGGCGACGACCGGCAACTGGCCGCGCCAGCCGCGCGGCGCGCCGCGAAACGTCCGGCGCGGCGCACGCCCGACTCGCGCCGCGCCACCGCGACGATCTGCGGCGCCCACGCCAGCACGACACGCCGCACGGCCGCCACGCGCGCGGCCAGCCGCGATACCGGAGACACGCGGCGCACAGCATGGGCAACGGGCCGCTTGCACAGGATCGCGCTGTCGTAGCGCTTGCCGGCGAAGCGCATCACGTCGACCACCTCGAAGCCCTGCGCGCCGTAGAACGCCAGCAGATGCGCAGCAGGATGCGGCGTATCCAGCGCGAGCAGCGCATAGCCGCGCAACGCGGCCCACTGCTCGGCGAACGACATCAGCAACGCGCCGATTCCGCGGCTCTGGCAAGCCGGGTCCACCGCCACCTGGCGCACGCTCGCGACGCCTTCGCGCCGGTACAGCGAGCAGGCCGACGACGGATCGGTCGCATACAGCGTGGCCGTACCGACGACACGCCCGCCGCACACGGCGACATAGCACTCGCCCGCTTCCGCGCGGCGGCGCGTGACGTCTTCGTCCTGATCGACGCACGTGCAGTTGAGCCCCATCGCACCGAGCCGCGCGAACGCGCGGTGCAGCATCGGCGTCAGTTGTGCATAGCTGTCGATTGCCGGATCGAAACGCCGGACGATCACCCGATCGACGCACCGTGAAGGCAGCGCGGCAGGGGTGGGGTCGGCGATCGCGTTCCAGGGTATCGACATGGCCATGCTCCGTGGTGAAGATGCACGAAGTCTAGGAGCGCGCCGGTTGCCGTCGCAAGAAAAAATGTCGTAAAAATTCCGGGCGAAGACGGCGGGCGGAGGTCGCGAATACGGCATCGTTCCGATGCTGCGTGCACGTCGTGGCGAACGCATCGAAGCACCGATCGTTGTTCGCGCAAGCAACGCGCCATGCAATGAAGTCGCGTGGTGATGTCCACATCCGCGCGCATGCCGTTGACACGTACCGCCCCGCGCTCCAGACTCGCTGCTCCGTCACCGCCCCGCGAGCGCCCATGATCACCTGCTTCCTTCGCTACGTCGTCGATCCGTACAAACTCGTCGAATTCGAAACCTACGGCAAGATGTGGATTCCGCTCGTCAAGCAGTTCGGCGGCACGCATCACGGCTACTTCCTGCCGTCCGAAGGCGCGAGCAACATCGCGCTCGCGATGTTCTCGTTCCCGAGCCTCGCCGAATACGAACGCTACCGCGAACGCTCGAAGGACGATCCGGCCTGCCAGGCCGCGTTCCGCTACGCGGAGGAAACGCGCTGCATCGTCAGCTACGAGCGCAGCTTCTTCCGGCCGGTGTTCGAGTAACGGGCGGCGTCGCCGCGCATCGCGCCCCGTTTTCCAGCGGCGGACGAAAAAAAGCCCCGCCTGCATCCGCGCGGCGGGGCCAACCCATGTCAGTAGAGACATCATGGAGGAGACGAGCCCATCTTATCGACCGTGGCGCACCGTCTCAACCAAGCATTTCTGCTATCGATCTGCGGGGCCGCGCACACGATTGCCCCCGCCACGCGGCATATCGATAGAACGAAAAGTCGTTTTCAGAGTGGCGACGGGGTCGTTACCATCTGGTTTTAAGCCTGTGCTTAGCCGGGCAAGCCAATCCCAGGAGCGCCCCTTGACTGCATTCGATCAACACCGCCGCCCGTTCGTCGTCGGCATCGGCGGGACCACCCGAGCCGCATCGTCCACCGAACGCGCGCTGTCGTTCGCACTGCGCGGCGCGCAGGCCGCCGGCGCACGCACGCGCCTGTTCGACGGCCCGTTCCTGCATACGCTGCCGCACTACGCCCCCGAACACAAAACGCTGACCGACGCGCAGCGCGAGCTGATCGACGCCGTGCGCCAGGCCGACGCGATCATCATCGCGACGCCCGGCTATCACGGCGGCGTGTCCGGTCTCGTGAAGAACGCGCTCGACACGCTCGAGGAGCTGCGCGCGGACGAACGCCCGTATCTCGACGGCCGCGCGGTCGGCCTGATCGTCACCGCGTACGGCTGGCAGGCGGCCGGCACCGTGCTGACGTCGCTGCGCTCGATCGTCCATGCGCTGCGCGGCTGGCCGACGCCGTTCGGCGCCACCGTCAACACGCTGGAAACGCGCTTCGAAAGCGCCGACAGCTGCTCGGACCCGAAGGTCGTCGCGCAACTCGAGACGGTCGGCACGCAAGCCGCCGAATTCGCGCTCGCGTTCGCGTCGCATCGCGCGGCCTCGCACGCGGCATCGGTCGATGCGCTCGCGCCCGTACTGAAGGTCGCCAACCAGTAACCCCCGCATTCCGCCGCGCGCCTCCGATCGACACGATTCGACGGGGCGCGCGGCGCGTCTTCCAGCGCGTGGCGATATGCCGGGCGCATCGTCTCGCCTCTCGAACATACCGTTTCCGCGTACCGCCCCGATAACGATTCAGCCCGACGCGTGATTTGCATTGGCCGAAAGATTGGTTCACGCAGCCGGCAGGTTTTCGTACGCTGAAAGTCCGAACTTTTTCCGCGCACGCCATGAACCGTACGATCCGCTACAAGGGCTATGAAGTCGCTCCCGCTGCCGCCCGGTTGCCGAACGGGCTGTTCGCCGCCAACCTGACGATCGAACGCGCGAGCGGCGGCCCGTCGCCGCGCTCCGTGTCGTTCGACGCAATCGATTTCTTCTTCGAGGAAGAGCACGCCCTCGCCTACGCATCACGCTGGGGCCGCCTCTGGGTCGACACGAACGCGTGACACGCGCCGGGCCGGCGTGCTATCGTTTGTCAATAAAGTTGAGCGGTGTACATGAATAAAATCAATGGCTTGCAAAAAACTTTGCCATGATTGCTCGCTTCATTTTGCCATACAAGGTGAGCAAAAGCCGCTGAATTGACAAGAAATACGAGCACTCGCTAATAGGCTTGATTCTTCCCAAGATGGGGCGGTCTATCGATCGATTTTCGTCAAGATAGGCCGAGCACTATAGCGGAAGTGGCCTCCCACGCCACCTCCGCTCACAACTCTAGTCGGCGGGACTAGCATTGACCGGAACCATCATCAAATCCGTCAAGGCTTCCGCCACTTGTCCGGCTTCCCGGCACTCGTAGTACGCACCCGCTCCACCAGCACAGGGCCGCTCGGGTTGAGTTCGCGTGCACGTTCAATCGCTTCGCGTTGCGTCGTGGCAGTTGCACTTGCCCGTTGCGAATTCGGACGACGAACTGCGTAATCGCCTTCATCGAGGCGACGCTCAACAAAGATCTTGTTGGTCATTGGTCTACTCCGTAGCTGATTGAAGTTGCTTACCGGTCAGGAAGCGCAAGCAAGTTGTCGGTCCAGCGCCCATCGGCGACCGTTTGCACATACTTGGTCCTCCCGTTGTTGTTGACGTGTACCCATGCTCCTTGTCGTTGAGGGTTGCGATCCGGGCACCAGACGGAATTGTTCCCCTGACGCTCGATGTACGAGACCATTTGATCGCGAGTGAAAACCCCGCTTTCACCGACAGCTCGATCGCCGTCCCACACTTGCCACCACAGATGCGTGATGTGTTCGTGGCCTGCACCGCCGCCCATCCGTTTCGCTACGCACTTCAAAGTCCTTGCCATGGTTGGCACCTCTTCAAAAATTGAGGAACGCGCCAACAAAATGTTCGGAGTAGGCGCACAAAAAATATAGGCGCCTCGAATTCACTTGTCAAGCATGAAAAGTGCGCCTACTCTGAACATCGGGTAGTCAAGAATGGGGGGCCCCTACCCATTCGCGTGACGCGTTCCCATCATCGGCCGCCAGCGAGCGTGCGATCTATACAGGAGAGTGAAGTGGCAACCCCCTTGGGCGAAAAGATTCGAGCCGAGCGCAAACGTTTGAAATTGACACTGGATGCGCTTGCCGAGAAGACAGAGTCAAGTAAGAGCTACATTTGGGAGTTAGAAAATCGCCCCGTAGTGCGCCCGTCTGCAGACAAGATCTCTAAGATTGCGGCGGTGTTGGGCGTGACAGTGGAATTCTTGCTGGACGATGAGAAGCAGGAAGCATCGCAATCGGATGTAGACGAGGCTTTTTTCAGGCGTATCGGTCGCCTTGATGCGACTAAACGTGCCCAGTTGGAAAAATTTCTCAAGGCGATAGACGACGATGAGTGAGCCGACGACGCCAGCCGCGTGGGGTATCCAGTTGTCGAAATTGTGGACGCAAAGTGGTCAATCTTTCCCGGTCGACGTACAGGTGCTCGCGCTTGAGGTAACCAAGGCCAAATTTTCGGACCCGGTTGGCGTCATCAAGCCTCACGGTGTTGCCGGCATCGACGGCATGCTCTCAAAGAGAAAAAGCAAGGGCGACTGGTGCATCTCATATGACGCGGCGGTAACCATCCCCGGACGTATCAATTTCACGCTGGGGCACGAACTGGGCCACTACTTTTTGCATCGAGCGATGCGCGATACCTTTACGTGTGGCCAACTCGAAACGATGGGCTACAACGAAGGGGAGTCGAAAAAGCAGGAATCGGAAGCCAACAAATTTGCGTCGTTCCTGCTCATGCCAGCGGACGATTTTCGGCAACAAATTTCCGGACAGCCGATTACGGTTGATCTGCTCGGCCACTGCGCTTCTCGGTACGACACATCGTTCACCGCCACCACATTGAAGTGGCTGGACATCACGGACGAAGCAGCCATGCTCGTGGTTGCGCGGGATGATTTCATATGCTGGAGCTACCCCAGTGCCCGCGCATCGAAGTTGGGCTGCTACATGCCTCCAGGAGCACCCGTACCCTCCGCGTCAGTCGAGCGCTTGGCAGAAGCAAATGCCGCGAGAGACCGGATCGTTACGGTGCCCGCAGGCGTGTGGCACCCATCGTTCGAAGCAGAAGAGTCTCTGATCGTCTCCGACCAGTTCGACCTCGCCATCTTCTTGGTTCGATTTGTGTCGCCTGGACATATCGAACATGCCG